>JAGWUW010000307.1 GCA_028868235.1 Betaproteobacteria bacterium
CACACCCGATGATCGAGGAGGAAAATCAGCCCCTACACATCACCGCAAAGGCCGCATGACGATGACCCACGGCCACCGCCGAAATTACACCACGTTGACGGACGCGACCGTGGCGCTCAGGCTACCGTCGTTTTCGAACTGCTCTGCGCAGTAGTGAATCTTGATCCCGCCCTCGCGGCAGATGAACTCGTAATAGGCGCTTTCATCGGCGTCCTGAAAGCGGCCCCATCGGCTGACATCGTAGACGAGGACCACCTCGAAGTCGGTGTTTCCCGAGCGGACATCGGCGATCAGGTTCTGAAGCGAGACGCGGCCATCCAACTTGAGGCCGCTTTTCCCCGAATCTTCATAGGTGCGAACAATCTTGAAACCACGACGCGCAGCATAATCCGCGATGATCTCTGCCTGGTTCTCGGTCGAGTATTTCTGATGCTCGGTCGACATGCGCACATATTGCGCCGCCCGGATCAGGCGCTCAGGCATCTCTTCGCTATTGCCCGAAGTGTTCGTCACGGCCGATGCTTTCAATTCGCTCCCAGGGGACACGCTAAATTCCTCCGAAACTTACCGGGAGGAGGGGCGAATGTCGTTCACCAAGAAGGACCGAAAGATTCAGTCAGAACCAGGAAAGACTTTTCCTGCGATAACGCCAGATGCACTGGCTCAAGTGATTGCGGCGGCACTACGGGCAGAATTTGGCGCAACGCCGTCGGCGGTCAAAACGGTAGCCCGCCTGTCGCATTCAAACGAGCGGGCGGTACGTAACTGGTTCGATGGCAAGAACGGTCCCAGTTCCGACAATCTGGTCGTTCTGATGCGGCATTCAAACATTGTCCTCAAGGCTGTGCTGGAAATGGCAGACCGTCCCGACCTTGTGTTGGCTGTAGGAATTCTGGGGCTTAGGGAGCAATTGGTGGATGTGGTGGCCGCGATCGACAAGGCGCGGGAATAACTTCGTTGCTCCGGGACACGCAATCTTACGGGAAAGCTACCAAATCCGCACGCCTAAGCCGAATGGTGCGAGGGTCTCAACTCACCACTCGGTTCCATCTTTGCGGGTAAATCTCCAGCCAGTTTCGGACCATGCAGCGGCCAAGTCATCCTCGGGATATTCGCCTTGGTCGTTGGCGTTTCGGTCGCCGACTTCAAGGTAGTGGACGTCCTCCCCAGTGAGGTTGACCAGATGATGAGCGATTCCGCCCGCCGGGAACCCTGCGCACATCCCTGGTTCCAGCTGAACCTCGCCCGCGTCGGTACGCAAGGTGGGATGACCGGAAAGGATGTAGACGAACTCCTCCTGCTCCGTATGCCGATGCAGCAGGGCGGACTGCGCCCCCGGCGGCAGTATCGTGAGGTTCACCCCGAAGCGCGACAGGCCAAAGACATCGCCCAACTGGCGCTTGATCCGGCCTGCAACACGCGCGGCAAATTGCGGCGGGTAGTTGGAGGGCTTCACGCGCGGCGCGATGTCCATGGCGCGGCGTGGTTCCAAGGGAGAAGTGGTCATGCGACAGGCCTCCGGGTAAACGTCATGAATTCTCTGCCTGATGGCAGGCGATGCAGATCTTGTTGCCGTCTAGATCCCGGAAATAGGCGCCATAGTAGTGGGCGTGATATTGTGGCCGTAAACCCGGCGGGCCCTCACATATCGCGCCCTCTGCCATTGCGATCGCATAAGTGCGGTCGACCGTGGCGCGATCAGGTGCCAACAGCGCCACCATGCCGCCGTTGCCCGGATCGGCCGCATTGCCATCGAAGGGCCGACCCAGCACGAACAGCGGCCGGGTCGATTCTGGCGGGTTCCAGATCACCAGATGCGAGGGGGCTTCGGAATGCCGGCGGCGCCATCCCAGTTCACCCATGATCAGGGCATAGAAGGCGCTGGCCCGCTCATGGTCATTCGTGCCGATAAAGACGTGAGAGATCATGGCGTTCCTTCTTGATGAGCGTCCAATAGGGTCCCGCGTGTCAAAGCAGCGCCGCTTCGATTTCGTTGAGATAGTGGAATTCCGGCGCACGAACGCCAGCGACACGCCGGATCTCGACCAGCCTCGGCGATTCGAAGAAGGCGCGCGCCGTGCCGAGTGATGTCCAGCGAGAGAAGTGGACGACACGCCTTGTATCCGTGTCATATGCCAGAAGCTGATAGGCTATCTCACCTGCCTCCCGCCGGATCGTAGCCGCATCGTCGAACACGGCCTTCCACTTCTCATAGTCCTCGACCTCATGGATGATGAGGACATGGCATCCATCGTGAGGCTCCGTCACATCCGTGCTCCGGCGTGAATCGGCAGATCAATGATGAAGCCCAGCCACATTGCGAACAGCATGGCGCACGACGCGATGTAGACGCGAGCGCGGGTTCTGATCGTATTGGGGCCGATGTGGATGACAGTGTGCGCCAGTCGTAGCGCAACGAAGACCCAGGCCAGGGCGACTTGCGCGATTGATGCGCTGCCTGTCAGAATCAGCAAGGGCACCAGCGCGAAATAGAGCACGGGCATCTCGAACAGGTTGGCCAGATTCTGCGCTGGTCGTTCGACCGGGCGAAAGTAGCGGCCGACCGATTCTGCGTTGGCGAAGTCAGCCGCCGTAGGCCGGTTGGCTGCAATATGGGCGAAGCGTTGGCGTAGGAGCACCGCCCAGACGGCGAATATCAGCGTGACCAAGGCCACGGTCGGCCAAAGAATAGCCAGATCCATTGCGCTCATACCGATGCCCCCTCGCAGTGATCCTGAGTCCATGTTTCATATCTAGGAGTAGTCGCTGGATTTGGTTTTGCAACCCAGATAATCTCGCTCACATGACCACCCCTCCATTCCGTCGCCAGTCACCTGTGCACATCAGCCGCTGCACGCTGGCTGCCAGCTTCGATTTTCTCGGAGATCGCTGGTCCCTGCTGATCCTCCGCAGCGCCCTGTTCGGCGTGAGGCGATACGATGATTTTCATACCGAGATTGGTATCCCGCGGACCGTTTTGGCAGACCGCCTCAAGCGTCTTGTCGCATCGGGGCTGATGATCCAACAGGTCTACAAGGCAGAGGGCAGCCGACCCCGGAAGGAATATATCCTGACCGAAATGGGCGAGGCACTGCGCTTGCCATTTCTCGCCATGCGCGAGTGGTCTGATCGCTGGGTCGGCCAGGGCCGAACGCCGCCCATGAGGCTGATGCGACGATCCGACGGTTCGGAAATCCATGTTGCGTTCGTTGATCAAGCGGGCTGCACTGTGCCTCCTGACGACCTGATGGCGGACTTCCAAGACTGGGCGCCCACGCCAGCTTCAGAGAAATGATAGCTAGCCCAATCGGTTGCGGACCCGGTGATTCTCATGGTCGTTTCACTGGGACGCCTGGAATCTTGAGGCATTGGTGCATATCCGGCCAAACTCGAGGAGCCCGCGGCACAAAGGATACGTGCCAATTCTCTTTGGAATTCAATGATGGGTCAGGCACCGGTCCTGACAATGAAGATATTATCCGGCCAAATCCGGCCAGGCATTGGACGAGGTGGAAGCCAATGGCG
>JAGWUW010000308.1 GCA_028868235.1 Betaproteobacteria bacterium
TTCTTGCCGCTACCGCAAGGGCATGGGTCGTTGCGGCCGACCTTGTCGTCGCTACGCTGGACGGTGCCGCCGCCAGAGCGCTTGTTGCGCCAGAAGTTGTACAGGGTCTGCACGATGACCGGCAGGTTTTCCTGGATGTCAGCAACCAGGCGTGCTTCCTCGGCCGGCGGAAACCAGCGTTCGCCACTCTTTTCGGCATCTTCCTTGAGCATGCCGTTGAGCAGGAACATCGGCTCAAGCAGTTCCGACAGGTCGTCGGCGTGCTTGCCGGCCAGTTCGTACCAGTCGCCGGCCAGACCGGCACCGAAAACGTAGGAATCAGCCCAGGCTGCAAAGTCGTATTCCTCGCAGCTTTCGTCGACCGGGTAAAGAATGGGTGAAATCGTTTCGTCGGCGAGCAGGGTGGCGGCAATGTCGTTATTCAGGCGCATCAGCAACTCGACGGTTTCTCCGACCGCCGGATCGTCCGACTCTACACCTTTGCCTAACACCTCGGGCAACCATACATTGGGAGGAATCGGCTCCGGGGCGCTGACCACGGCGCAGATTACCGCCTGCGCCTCATCCAGGCGCATAGCATCGCCGTGGAAAACTTCGTGTTCAAGCAATTCTTCGAGCCGGTCGAAATCAGCTTCTGTCAAAGGGTTGGGGTTCATTTACGTTATCCTCCGGAATCATTGAATTCTAGCCCAGTTTGGCAGTCTCACTCGCCAACTCATCGGGAAAACAACATGCCGAAAATCGAAAAAACCGAAGCTGAATGGCGCCAGCAACTCGACGAAACGCAGTTTCGCGTCACCCGCCAGAAGGGAACCGAGCGCGCCTTTACCGGTAAGTATTGGGACTGCCACGAAAGCGGTATCTATCACTGCATTTGTTGTGGGGCGCCCCTATTTCGTTCCGAAACGAAATTCGATTCTGGCTGCGGTTGGCCTAGCTTCCATACGCCCAATGACGACACGCTGATCGACGAGCATGTCGATCACAGTTTCGGCATGATCCGAACCGAGGTGACCTGCCATGATTGTGGCGCTCATCTGGGTCACGTTTTCCCGGACGGCCCGGCGCCAACCGGCCTGCGCTACTGCATCAACTCGGCATCACTCGATCTTGAGCTCGATGAAGACTGATCACCGCCGCCCTGCCGCCTTTGCATGAAACGACCGGGCTGCACACCGAAGGCCCGCTTGAACATGGCCGAGAAAGCCGCTTGGCTGGAATAGCCGAGCTCGGCCGCCACTTCGCCGAGCGGTCTGCCACGGCCAATCATGTCCAGCGCCCCGGCCAACCGCAATTGCTGCCGCCACGCGCCAAAACTCATTTGCAGTTCATCGCGGAACAGGCGAGCCAGCGTTCGTTCGCTGGCGCCAACCCGCACCGCCCACTCACTCTGCGTTAGCGACGATGCGGGATCTTCCATCAGGGTATTGCACAGCGCCTGCAGGCGGCGATCCTTCGGCAACGGCAGGCCAAGCGACAAGGTCGGCGCCACGTGCATTTCGGTCAGCAGGAGGCGGATCATCTGGTCACGCCGCTGGATGTCATCGGGTGTTTTGCGCCCCACCTGACTGAGTGCCTCAATCAAGCTACGCATCAATTCCGAGACCTCGATCACCGTGCACGCAGCCAGCGGCAGGGGCGCTACCTCCCGCGCTACATAAACTGTGCGCAGTTCGACCTGGCCGAGCATCAGCACTTCGTGCTCGATACCCGGCGGTATCCAGACGGCCCGAAAAGCAGGTGTCAGCCAGCTCATGCCCGCCGCCGAGACACGGATGGCGCCGCGTAGCGGGTAAGCTAGTTGCGCCCAGTCATGGCTATGCAAGGGTACGTAAACGTCAGGTGGCGGCTGGCGAAGATTGACCGTCAGCGGCTCGTCCACAGTAGGTGCCCGGCGCGGTACTGGATCAAAAGGCAGCGATGTCAACATTACGATAATTTTTGTCTGTTTATTGCAATACGGTCAAGACATATTCCTCTACACTCGCTTTTCCCAAGCGCGTAACACCGACCATGACCACCGCAACCCTCCCCCCCGTCACCCGGAACGATATAGAAACCATCAGCCTGATCGGTTTCGTACATGGTGTCTCGCACTTTTTTCATCTGCTGCTGCCGCCGCTGTTTCCGTGGCTTATGCCGGAATTCGGACTCAGTTTTACCGGCATCGGGGTCACGATGACCGTCTTCTTCATCGTCTCGGGTATCGGGCAGGCCATGGCCGGCTTTCTGGTCGACCGTTTCGGCGCCGCCCGCGTACTGGCCGGCGGCATCAGCTGTTTTGCGCTGGCCGGCATCGTGCTCCATTTTGCCACCGGATTCCCCATGCTGGTCATTGCCGCCGCGCTGGCCGGTCTGGGCAACAGCGTCTTCCATCCGGCCGATTTCACCGTCCTCAACCGCCATGTCTCGCAGCCCCGTCTCGGCCATGCCTTCTCGGTGCATGGCTTGTCCGGCAATCTCGGCTGGGCGGCGGCGCCGATTTTTATGACCAGCATCGCCAGTACCGCTGGTTGGCGAGCGGCAGCCCTCAGCGCCAGTTTGGTAGCCCTGCTCGCCATCGCCCTGCTTTACTGGCGCCGCGAGGCCATCACCGACACGCCAGAACAGCGCGCTGACAACGGCAAGAAAGATGCCGGTCCGACCTTCGCCTTCCTGAGTTCGCGGGCGGTGTGGCTGTGCTTCCTGTTCTTCCTGCTCATCACCGCCGCCTTCGGCACCATCCAGAATTTCGCCAGCCCCATCCTGCAGGCGATGTATGGGCTCTCGTTGACTACAGCCGCCTTCGCGCTCTCCACCTATCTGGTCGGCAGTGCCTGCGGGATCGTGCTCGGTGGTTTCCTCGCCCAGAAAGGCGAGCACGACATGCTGATCGCCGGTGCCCTCGGCCTGGCCGCCCTGCTCGCCGTTTTGCTGGCCAGTGCTGTTGTGTCTCCCACCCTGATCCTGCCGCTGATGGCCGGCATCGGCTTCTGCACCGGAATCGCCGGCCCGTCGCGCGACCTGCTGGTGCGCAAGGCGGCCACTGCCCGCTTCGGCAAGGCGGCCTACGGGCGAGTCTATGGTTTCGTATATTCCGGACTCGATCTCGGTTTGGCCGTCGCTCCGCTGATTTTTGGCGGCCTGATGGACAGCCAGCGCTTCGGCGAAGTGCTGGTCGGCATCGCCATCCTGCAAACACTAGCCATCTTCAGCGCCCTGCGCGTCGGCAAGGCGGTATAGGCTTACAGTCCCCGTACCCAGGCCGGTCGCAGATGGGCAGCGTCGGGGGCGGCGATGGCTTGGCGCACCTGTTGCAACAGGCGCTCCTTATCGGCACCCAGCGTGCCCTTAAGCACCAGCCAGTTCGAGGCGTGGTCGCTGCGGAAAACCGTACGCTTCAACTCCAGGCCGGACAGCAAGCGCTCCATCTCGACGAACAGTTCGTGCTGGCTAAGCGGCTCCCAGCCTGAAAAACCAGCGCGCAGGCGCTGCTCGCCCTGCGGAAAGCTGACCACCAGCGTCGCCAGATATTC
>JAGWUW010000309.1 GCA_028868235.1 Betaproteobacteria bacterium
AAGTTCATCTCGATGTGGCCGGTTTCGGCTTCGAGTTTGACGATCATGTCCTGCAGCATGGCCGGGAAGTTTTCGACCGAGATTTCACGTTCGTGGCTGTTCAGGATCTCCACGAAGCGGGACATGTGCGTGCCCTTGAAATTGTGCGGCAGGCCCACGTACATGTTGAATATGGCAATGGTGTGTTGCACGCCGGTTGATTTGTCCTGAACCTTGATGGGGTGACGGATGGACTTGATGCCGACCTTGTTGATCGCGATGTGGCGCGTGTCGGCAGAGTTCTGGACGTCGGGGATGTTGGAGGTGGGGGAGCTCATTCGCTGTTCTCTCGATAATTTATTGTCGGTCGGCATGGGCGCCGAGTTTTTCATGGATCGTGCGCACGATACCTTCCTTGTCGAGGCCAAGCTCTGAAAGGAGCTGGCCTTGTTCGCCGTGGTCGACGAAACGGTCAGGCAGGCCGAGGCGTAGCACCGGCAGAGTCAACCCGCGTTCCGCCAGCACCCGTTCCGCTTCGGAACCGGCGCCACCAATCACGGCGTTCTCTTCGATAGTGACGAGCAGGGAATGGTTCCCGGTCAGTTCGACAATCAGTTCTACGTCGATGGGTTTGACGAAACGCATGTTGACCACGGTGGCATCGAGTTCTTCGCCAGCGGCGATGGCCGCGCCCAGTAGGGGTCCAAAGGCAAGCAGGGCGATCTCCTTGCCATGACGGCGAATTTCACCCTTGCCGAGCGGTAGCGTATCGAGCTCGGGGGAGGGAATGGCGCCGGAGCCGCTGCCACGCGGGTAGCGCACCATCGACGGGCAGTCGAGAGTATAGGCGGTCGACAGCATACGCCGGCACTCGGCCTCGTCCGATGGGGTCATGACCACCATGTTCGGAATGCAGGTCACGTAGGACAGGTCGAAGGTGCCGTGGTGGGTCGGGCCGTCGGCACCGACCAGACCGCCGCGGTCGACGGCGAAGACGACCGGCAGGTTCTGCAGCGCAACGTCGTGAATCAACTGGTCATAGGCACGCTGCAGAAAGGTCGAGTAGATGGCGACGACCGGCTTCAGCCCTTCACAGGCCAGTCCGGCGGCGAAGGTAACGGCATGTTGCTCGGCAATGCCCACATCGTAGTAACGATCAGCATGTTCGTTGGCAAAGCGGACCATGCCGGAGCCTTCTCGCATGGCCGGCGTGATGCCTACCAGACGCGAGTCGACCTTGGCCATATCGCATAGCCAGTCACCGAAAACCTGGGTGTAAGTCAGCTTGCCTCCAGCTTTGCTGGACTGGATGCCATCGCAGGCAGCAAATTTGCCAACCCCGTGGTAGAGAATAGGGTCGACTTCGGCCAGTTTGTAACCTTGGCCCTTTTTGGTGATGACGTGCAGGAACTTAGGTCCCTTGATCTTTTTCAGGTTTTCCAGCGTTGGAATCAGTGCGTCAAGGTCGTGGCCGTCGATTGGGCCATAGTAATGGAAACCAAATTCCTCGAAGAGCGTGCCTGGAGCGATCATGCCTTTGACGTGTTCTTCAGCGCGGCGGGCCAGTTCGAGGAGCGGCGGGGCGAAACCGAGCATGTGACGGCCGGCCTCGCGGGCGACGTTGTAGGTCTTGCTCGAGGTCAGGCGGGTCAGAATGTTGTTCAGCGCCCCGACTGGTGGCGAGATCGACATCTCGTTGTCGTTGAGGATGACCAGCATGTCGGCATCGGCGACACCGGCGTTGTTCAGGGCCTCGAAGGCCATGCCGGCCGACATCGCACCATCGCCGATGACGGCGACGGCCTTGCGGTCTTCACCCTTCTGTTTGGCGGCTAGGGCCATTCCCAGCGCGGCGGAGATCGAGGTCGAGGAGTGGCCAACGCCAAAGGTGTCGTACGGGCTTTCGCAGCGTTTGGGGAAGCCTGCGACACCGCCGCGCATGCGCAGCTTACTCATGCCTTCGCGCCGCCCAGTCAGCACTTTGTGCGGGTAGCACTGGTGGCCGACGTCCCATACCAAGCGATCGTCAGGAGTATTGAAGACGGCATGCAGGGCGATGGTCAACTCGACGGTGCCGAGATTTGAGGATAGATGGCCGCCAGTCTGCGAGACCGATTCAATCAGAAATTCACGCAGTTCCTTTGCCAGTTGCGGCAACTGCTTGCGGTCTAGGCGACGCAGGTCGGTCGGGGTGTTGATGGTATCGAGCAGCGGGTAGCTCATGGGGTCCGTTCAGAATTGCCGGTGGCAGATGAAATCGGCTAGCTGGTTCAAGCGAGTGGCGCGGTTGCCAAATATGGTCAGCGCGTCGCGGGCGTCTGCACGCAGTTCGTCTGCGTAAGCACGGGCATTTTCCAGGCCGAGCAGGGCGACATAGGTTGGCTTTTCGGCGGCTTCGTCCTTGCCTGCGGTCTTGCCGAGCGTAGCGGTGCTTGCCGTGCAGTCGAGAATGTCGTCGACGACTTGGAAGAGTAGGCCGGCGCGTTTGGCGAAGCGGTCGAGATTGCAGCGTTCGTCGGCCGATAGCGGCTGGCCGGCGAGGGCGCCAAGCAGCACGGCGGCGCGGATCAAGGCGCCAGTCTTCAAAGCGTGCATCAGTTCCAGCTCGGGCTGGGGCAGCGGTATGCCGACCGAGGCGAGGTCGATGGCCTGGCCGCCGGCCATGCCACGCGAACCGCTGGCATGGGCGAGCAGGGCGACCATTTCCAGTTGCTGCTTCGGCTCGCCGATGGTCTGGCTGGCCAGCAATTCGAAGGCCATGGTCTGCAGGCTGTCGCCGACCAGCAGTGCGGTCGGCTCATCAAATTCGACGTGGCAGGTCGGGCGGCCGCGGCGGAGTACATCGTCGTCCATGCATGGCAGGTCGTCATGGACCAGCGAATAGGCGTGGATCATCTCGACGGCGCAGCCAACGATGTCGAGCGCTTCCGGCGGGGCGTCTGTCAGTTCGCCAGCAGCGTGGGCAAGTAGCGGGCGGACACGCTTGCCGCCGCCGAGGACAGCATAGCGCATTGCTTCATGCAGGCGTGCCGGGATGCTGTCAGCGCCGGGCAGAAAATGGCCGAGGGCTGTTTCGGTGCGGTCCTGGGTGACCGCCATCCATTCGGCGAAGGGCTGGGCGCTCACTGGGCCTCCAGCGTATTGCGGTCCACAACCTTGAATTCCCCGTTTTCCAGCACGCGCACCTGCTCCTCGGCATCGGCGAGCTGGGCTTGGCAGTGCTTCATCAGTTCCATGCCGCGTTTGTAGGCGGCGATGGAAGCTTCGAGTTCGAGCTTGCCGCCTTCCATGCTGGAGACGATGTCTTCGAGTTCGGCGAGTGCCGTCTCGAATTTCATGTCGGCGATGGGTGTTTGATCCATGTCAGAGGCGTTCGGGGAAACACGCGAAAATACTCCATCCAGGGGCTTCAGGTCAAATGCGGGGCGGGGTAAAATCCTGTTTTTTCAACCCGCTGGAGCGTGGAATGTCTGACGTGGCGAATCTGTCCCGTTTGGCCCCCGCAGTTTCGCAAC
>JAGWUW010000310.1 GCA_028868235.1 Betaproteobacteria bacterium
GCGATCCAGGCGCCGGTGATCGAGGCGCAGCGGGTGCCGCCGTCAGCCTGCAGGACATCGCAGTCGAGGGTGATCTGGCGTTCGCCGAGGGCTTTCAGGTCGGTCACAGCACGCAGGCTGCGGCCGATCAGGCGCTGAATTTCCTGCGTGCGACCCGTTTGCTTGCCCTTGGCGGCTTCACGGGCGCTGCGGGTGTGCGTTGAGCGGGGTAGCATGCCATACTCGGCCGTTACCCAGCCTTGGCCCTTGCCGCGCAGAAATGGCGGTACGTTTTCTTCTACTGAGGCGGTGCACAGCACGCGGGTGTCACCCATCTCGATCAGTACCGAACCTTCGGCATGGCGGGTGAAATTACGGGTAACGCGGACGGTGCGGAGCTGGTCCGGCTGGCGTTGGCTGGGGCGCATGGCTTTCCTTATTTCTTGGGGTTGTATTTTTCGATAGCCGCGCGGATTTCCTCGATCGCGTTTTCGATCTCATCTTCGCTCAGCTCGCTCTTGTAGGCCGGATTGCGGCCGAATTCCTCGAGGCGGGTGGTGACTTCGTTTTGGGTCATGGTCTGCGTCGAGATGGCGCTGCTCGCTTCCTCGACGTAGGTATCCTCCCAGCGCACGGCGACCACCGACAGGTTATCGCCATGCTGGCCGCCCTTGATTTCGGCCTGGTTGAGGATCATAGGGACGACCTGCAACAGGTTGGCCCCCTTGGTGGCCACCGCCATCATGTCACCGGACATCTCGCCCCACAATCCGTCGGTGCACAGCAGCAGGATATCGCCATGGTCGAGCGGCGTCTTGCGAGAGAACTCGATTTCCGGTGGTGTCGGGCTGCCCAAGCAGCTGTAGATCTTGTTGCGATCCGGGTGGAAGGCTGCCTGCGCTTCGGTGATCATCCCTTCCTCGATCAGCAGGCGGATGCGCGAGTGATCCTTAGTTTGGGCGATGACCTTGCCGTCGCGCATCAGGAATAGGCGGGAATCGCCGGCATGCGCCCAGTAAGCGATGTTTTCCTGGACGATGCAGGCAACGCAGGTCGTGCGCGGGGTGTCGCGCAGATTGTGGCGGGTGGTGTAGTCCAAGATGGCGTGATGGGCATTGGTCATACCCTTCTGCAGGAAACGGAAGGGATCAGCCAGTAGCGGGCGGGCCTCGCGCTGGAAGGCATCGGCCAGCGTCTGGACCGCGATTTGGGCTGCGATCTCGCCATAGTGATGGCCACCCATGCCGTCGGCAACGACCATCAACAGGGCGTCGCGCGAGTAGCAGTAGGTCGTCCGGTCTTCGTTGTTGGCACGGCCGCCGACGCGGCTTTCCTGGTAGATGGTGAATCTCATCGCTGCGGATTCCTGAATTTTTCGACGAAGCGGCCAAGCCAGTTTGGGTTGGCCTTCGGGCGGGGCGGGGTGATGGTTTCGACAAGTGCCTTCTGTAGGGCGAAGACGCTTTGCGGACGGTAGAGGTGATTGAGGTTCAGGCACCAGTCGATGATCTCGAGCAGGCGGTCGGAATACTGGCCGTCCCAGCGCAGCATGGCTGGGGCCAGGGTGTCTTTTTTCATACGACTGTCGGCCGCTTGCGGTGCAACTCCTGCTAGACAGGCGTACATCGAGGCTCCGACACTGTAGATGTCGCTCCACGGGCCGAGATCCTTGCGCGTACCGTAGTGTTCGGGCGAGGCAAAGCCGGGGGTGTACATCGGCTTGAGGATAGGCTGGTCGGCAATTAATGTTTGGCGGGCGGCACCGAAATCGATCAGCACAGGCGTGTTGTCGCCGCGCAGATAGATGTTCGACGGCTTCAGGTCGAGGTGCAACAGTTTGTTCGAGTGCACTTCGCGCAGGCCGTTCAGCATCCGGGTAAACACACCGCGCATGAAGCGTTCCGAAATGTGCCCCTGGTGCTTCTGAATGAATTCCTGCAGCGTGCGGCCATGTTCATACTCCATGACCATGTACACAGTGTCGTTGGCACGAAAGAAATTCAAGACGCGAATCACGTTCGGGTGCGATAGCCGGGCCAGGGCACGACCTTCCTCGAAGAAACATTTCATTCCATAGCGGAAGGCGCCCAAGTGTTCCGAGGTGATCACCGGATTGATTTCGCCACGACTGCGCAGCGCCAGGCTATTCGGCAAGTACTCCTTGATAGCAACTTGCCGGCCCTCGGGGTCCGTAGCGAGGTAAACGATGGAAAAACCGCCGAGCGAAAGCTGGCGGTCTATCGTGTACTCCTCGAGTTGGTGGCCGTTAGGCAACGGTTGATTGGCTTGTTGCGCCATGGAGCTCGCGGTTATGATGCAATTTCAGGCATTTTCGGGCGTGTTGTCCGGCCTGTAAAGCTGGAGATACCCTGACTATGATTTGCAGTATGACCGGTTATGCAGTGAAAGCTCGTGATTTAGATCGCGGGTCGCTGCAGATAGAATTAAAAAGCGTCAATTCCCGCTATCTTGATTTTCATTTTCGCGTCACCGAAGATTTGCGCGCGCTGGAAATGCCGCTGCGCGAATTACTCTCCGCCCGCCTGTCGCGCGGCAAGGTGGAATGCCGTTTGTCCTTCAATGCCGCGGCAGCGCGGGCCGAGCAAATGCAACTCAACGGCGAACTCCTGGCCAGTTTGCAGGCCCTGAGCGCCCAGGTGCGAGCCCAAATGCCTGAAGCTGCACCGCTGTCGGTGAACGAAGCCCTGCGTTGGCCAGGTATGTTTGGTGATCAAGGTGTGGATTTTACCGCGCTCGGACCGGAGGTCATGGCTCTGGCTCGCGAAGCACTCGACGATTTTACGGCGAGCCGTGGCCGCGAAGGCGCCAAGCTGGCAGCCATGATTGTTGATCGCGTCAATGCCATGCGTGACATCGTGCGCCGTGTAGCGCCGCGTATTCCGGAAGCGCAAGCGCTGTTTACCGACAAATTGCGCCAGCGCCTCGTCGAGGCACTCGGCAATGCCAGCGACGACCGTATTCTGCAAGAGGTTGCCGTCTTTGCTACGCGCATTGACGTGGCCGAAGAGCTTAGCCGTCTGACCACGCATCTCGACGAAGTCGAGCGTGTTCTCAAGCAAGGAGGAGCCTGCGGTAAACGCCTCGATTTCCTGATGCAGGAATTGAATCGCGAAGCCAATACCTTGGGCTCCAAATCGGCGATCACCGAGGTTTCTCAGGCCTCGATGGACCTCAAGCTGCTCATCGAACAGATGCGCGAACAGATCCAAAACTTGGAGTGACATTTCACCCCATTGCAGAGTATCGCAAATAACCCTCAGAAGCCGCTAACCATGCGGCTTTTTCTTTTCGTACAGTTGCATGTCGTATCAGAAAAGCGCATTATTTGTGTGTACCCCTATGCAAACCCCTGTGGGTTTGGTGTGGATTTTTGGGGTGCTTAATGCGGAGGTGTCTATGAACAAGCTAACTGACGAACTGATTAACCAATGGATCGAAGCCAAAGAGCACTTCCAGATGCGCGGCGATGGGGGCGGGC
>JAGWUW010000311.1 GCA_028868235.1 Betaproteobacteria bacterium
TGGCTGTTCGCCAATAAGCTGCTGCCGTCCCAGGTCATCGTGGTCACGACCGCAGACAAGGCTGCCTTGGTGGCCTCGAATGGTCTGGGCTGGCTTGACTGCATGACTTCGCTGGAGGACCTGGCCCGTAAGGCCGGCGTGGGCCGGGTCAATCTCGATGCTCTAGCCCTGCAGTATCGTGAGGACTGGCTGTCCGGCATCAAGACCAAAATCAAGTTGGGAATCATCCCGTGAGAGTCGTCTGACGCTGAGGGCGAGTCCAGCAACGGGAGGAAGGCCACTCAGCAATGTTCAAAGGAGCATCGAGTGGCCAAGAAGTCTCAGAAAAACAGCAAACACGTCGCCGACCTGATCAGTTCGGCGACTCTGCCAGCCCTCACGCTGCTGGCACAGGTCGACAAATTCGCATTCCTTGGCGTGCTCGATGCCGCCAAGCCTGAGCACCAAGCACGTTCCGAACTGCTCGAATGCATTCCATCAGTCAAGCGCGAAGACATCACCATTGCTGACCAGGAGGCGGTGCGTCTCCTCCAACTCCTCCGTTTCCGCACAGAGGAAATGCTGGAGCACGCCTTCAGTCAAATCGAGTACGAAAGCCATCCGGAGATCAATACCTTCGACCGGTCTGCTGATGCCATGACCCGGTTGATCTGGTTGCGCGTGAAGGCTCCACGCATCTTCGACCAGATCGAGACGATCTATCTCACGCACCATTTCCACGGGCACAAGAAATTTCTCGGATTCACCGTGCGCGATGGCGACGGTCGTGACTTTCAGTGGACGGCCGAGGTCGAGCGGAAACTGCACGAAGGAGTGGGCGAAATTCTGGGCCTCGACGACGAGTCCAAGAAGAGCTGTGAGGTCATCCACTTTGAGATGGATGACGGCGACGAATCCGCCAAGCGGCGGCTGCACTATCTGGTCGTCTATCACCCCGGCAAGATGAAATTGCTGCGCCAGATGAAAGATCGTCGGCGCGATCTGCTCCTGTTCACTCCCGCGCTCGAAGCAACGCTGGTTTACGACCCCGCTGAGAACAAGGTACATGTGCTTTCTGACAAGCAGAGCACCGCCAAACGCCTCGCTGATCGATTCGCTGTGATCGGCTTCGAGAAACCCCTCTCGAAACAGCCCGTGGACGCGGTCAGCTATGAGTTGGCAATGTTCAAGCAGCCGGTGAGCCTCAAAGATGCGAAGGCCACCGGTGCAGTGATCCAAGACGCATGGATTTCCTCGCTGTCCGTGACCCTCGGTCACACCCGCCACAGTGTCACGCTTTCGCTGGCCAACAGCGACAACGTCTGGGGTATTTCCAACCACCACTTTGGCGAGCACAACCCGCTTTCGAGCTGCCGTTCAGTGCTCGAGGTAAAGCTGTCGTTCGTGATCCGTCTTGACGGAGAGGAAGACGCACGCGCGCTCGACATCACCGTGGGTCAGCGTGGTTCCTGCAACCTGCATGCGCTGCCAGACCCTCGAATGCGTCGATGCGGCGAGGACATCCTGACCTCACTGGGCGTCATGAAGCGTGTACAACCAGCAAAGGTCGGGGCCGATCTGGCGCTGTTCCGCGCCGAAATGAAGCTCCTCGATCTCGCGGTCGATGACATCGATGGCCATCTGCTGACGGCGCTTGATCTTCCCGCCGCCGATCTTGTCAGCAAGGGGCTGCTGAAAAGGAAAGCCCCCGGTGACTACATCACCGTGCCCGTCGAGGATGAGGATGGTCAGCCCGGCTACCGACGCCTCAAGGTGAACTTCAACAGCACCAGCACCTGGGCACTGGACGACCTCACCGGTGAGCGCTATGACCTTTCCGAAGGAGACCTGTGCCGGTACACGGTCGACAAATCCTACCTGCGCGAACGGTTGGATCAACTGCTCAAGCAGCAACTGATCGACGTACCGCTGACCGCGGATCAGCAGGAGCCCTACGTGCTCGGCAACTACCGCATGGGCGACCAGCGTCTGCCGGTCGCGCTCGTGTCGCGTCTCTGGGAGCCGAAGCATGCCGACAAAATGGACACCGCGCTGCGGCAGTCGAATCTGGGTTTGACTATCGTGCTGACCACGACCGCAGGATCATCTCGCAGGTTTCTTGGCCCGGGCATTGTCGTGGCGCTCGATGCCTTGGCTCATGAGGTGAATGGTCAGGTCTGCATTGAAATGGCTAGGGTCGAGGGCGAGGTGCGTCGCAGGCAGGCTGCAGCTGTAGTAACGGACACGCCGATCCTGATCAAAGAGGATGCGCGAAATGCCTTGCTTGTCGGCCCTTGGCCAGAACCGTGGTCGTTGAGCACGAAGGAATGGGTCGATGTGGTGGAATTGCTGGTGAACGCGTGGACAAGTCAAAAGCGCAAATGCACCAAGCTACAACTCGAAGATGCCGCTGGGAAAACCATTCGTTCGATGAATGAGTTTTTCAGGGGTGCGCCGGAATGGTCTTCCTACATTCGAGGGGCGGATGGCAACAGCAAACCGCGTCTGTGGGAATTGAGTATTGGCGTGCCGGATTATCAGCGCGCAGCTGAATCTACCGGCGCAGAGGCAGAGGTGGCTTGAGGATCAGGGCGTTGTAATTTCTGCGTGATTTCTGCGAGAAGACTGCGAAATATCGCAGTCTGATATGCGAGGAAATAGGAGCACTTCAACGAAAGGAGTGCTCCAAATGCAAAACCAAGTCCCCTCTGTTCAATCCGGCCGGAAACTTTCCCGGCTCCTTCCGGACGGTGCTACGCGCATCGCCCTCGACGAAAACGAGCTCGCCGCCCGCTGGGGGCTCTCCGTCAAAACCCTGCGCCGCTGGCGGCAGGAACAGCTTGGCCCGGTCTTCTGCAAGCTCGGTGCCCGCGTCACCTACCTGATCTCCGAGATCGAAGCCTTCGAGCGTCGCGTTTCGCGGCACTCGACCTTCGCTCGGGCGTACCAGTAAGGAGGACGGCCATGAGCGATCTGACCATCTTCCCCGCCGACATCGCCGAGATGTCCGTCAGCCAGCTGGCTGCATTGCCGCCCGCGCAGAAACACGAGATCGACAAAAACCTCGATGCAGCCATCGACTGGCTGAAAAAGGCACGCGCCAAGTTCGACGCGGCACTGGATCAGTGCTACGGCGAGCAGGCACGCACCGCGCTGCGCGAATCCGGCCGTGACTTCGGCACCGCATACATCAGCGATGGCCCGCTGCACCTGAAGTTCGAGCTGCCCAAGAAGGTCAGCTGGGATCAGAAGCAACTGACTGAGATCGCCGAACGCATCGTCACCTCAGGCGAGAAGGTCGAGGGTTACCTCGACATCAAGTTGTCCGTCTCCGAATCCCGCTTCACGAACTGGCCGCCTGCCTTGCAACAGCAGTTCGCCGCCGCTCGCACCGTGGATTCCGGCAAGCCGTCTTTCACCCTTTCCATCGATTCGGAGTAATGACCATGAGCACCAATCTCATCGCCTCGCTGCGTCAACAGCTGCCGTCCATCTAC
>JAGWUW010000017.1 GCA_028868235.1 Betaproteobacteria bacterium
TACCCGCCGGCCCTGCTTGCTGCCGGCGACTGGCAGCGCCTGCTGTCCGGGCTGGACACGCACTTCGGCAGCGATGCCAGCCTCGGCAACACCGAGCAACAGGCCATCACGGCCTTCCTCACCCGGCATGCCGGCAACAGCAGCCGTCTCGGCGCTGCCGGCACCCCACCCCGCATTTCGCAGACCCCGCGTTTCGTGCGCCACCACCGCGAAGTGCCGGCCCGCTTCTGGCGCGACCCGCGCGTCAAGTCGCCAGCCAACTGCGAGGCGTGCCATCGCGGCGCGGCCAACGGTCATTTCGGCGAACACGACATCGCCATTCCTGAACTAAGGGAGTAATCCATGCAAAAAATTCTGATCTGGGACTGGCCGGTACGCATCGGCCACTGGCTGATGGTCGGCGGCTTCGTCACCGCCTGGCTGACTTCGGAAAGCGAAAACTTCCGCCTGGTCCATGCCTGGGCCGGCGGAATCGTCCTCGCCGTGGCCGCCTTTCGGCTGCTCTGGGGCATCGTCGGCTCCCGTCATGCCCGCTTCGCCAGTTTCGTCCGCGGCCCGCAGGCCGTCCTCGCTTACCTGTCCAGCCTGCTGCGTCTGCAGCCGGCCCATCATACCGGGCACAACCCGGCCGGCGGCTGGGCCATCGTCGCCCTGCTCGGCCTTGGCATCCTGACCGGCATCAGCGGCTGGGCGAACTACAACGAGCTCGGCGGCCACTGGCTGGAAGAACTGCATGAAGGATTGGCGGCCGGCATGCTGACGGTGGTCATCGTGCATCTGGCCGGCGTCCTTTCCGGAAGCCTGATGCACGGCGAAAACCTGGTGCAAGCAATGCTGACGGGGCGCAAGGCGGGATCGCCGGAAGAAGCCATTCCGTCCGCCCGTCCAATGGCTGCAGCCAGCCTTCTTGCCTGGGTCATTGTCGCCGGCTGGTGGCTGGCTAGCTGATAGAATGTTTGCATGCGTATCCTGCTCGTTGAAGACGATCCCGAACTGGGCGACGGCCTGACCGTCGGCCTGCGCCAGGCCGGCTTCGCGGTCGACTGGCTGCGCGATGGTCACGCCGCAGACCAGGCACTGCAAACGGAGAGTTTCGACTTCGTTGTCCTCGACCTCGGTTTGCCCCGCCTCTCCGGCATGGAGGTACTCAATCGCGTCCGCAGCCGTGGCTTGAGCATGCCCGTCCTCATCCTGACAGCGCGCGATGCCACCGGTGACAAGGTGTCCGGCCTTGATGCGGGGGCCGACGACTACCTGGTCAAGCCGATCGATCTCGATGAATTGACTGCCCGCATTCGCGCTCTCACTCGACGTTCGGCCGGCCGGGCCGCACCGCTGCTGGTCCATGGCGAGATCGCCGTCGATCCGGCAGCGCACCGCGTCACCCTGTCGGGGCAACCCGTCGAACTGTCCAGCCGGGAATTCTCGCTGCTCCACATGCTGCTCGACAATGCCGGTCGAGTGCTAACCCGGACCCAGCTCGAACAATCGCTTTATGGCTGGCGCGACGAACCGGACAGCAATGCCCTCGAAGTGCATATCCATCACTTGAGGAAGAAACTGGGCAGTGAATTGATTCGTACCCTGCGCGGCGTCGGCTACACCATCCCGAAATGAGCACCATCTGGTTTTCGTTGCGCCGGCGACTGTTCGGACTGCTGCTCGGCGGTGTTGCCGCGGCTTGGCTGGCAACCATGGTATTCAGCTACATCGATGCTCACCACGAAGTCGATGAGCTGTTCGATGCCCAACTGGCCCAGGCCGCCCAGACCCTGCTCGCCCTGGCCAGCCACGATGGAGGCGAAGGTGTCGAGGATCTCGGAGCAGCTGGCCACAAATATCAACGCCGCCTGCGCTTCCAGATCTGGCGTGCTGACGGCCAACTGGTGATTCGCTCCAACAACGCCCCCGAAACGCCCCTGACAACGGCCAGCGGCTTCTCGGAAACTCAAGGGGATGATGGCCACTGGCGGCACTTCAGTCAATGGAATGAGGGCCGCAACCTGCAGGTCCAGGTTAGCGAAAATCACCATATCCGTGACGAATTGATCGGCCACATCGCATGGCGCCTGCTCTTCCCGGCCCTCTTCGGCCTGCCGCTGATCGGTCTATGGGTCTGGCTGGCCACCCGCCAAGGTCTCTCTTCGCTGGATGGCGTCGCACGCCAGATCGCCAGCCGAGATCCGCAACAGCTGCAAGCTATCCACCCGGCGGCCGCTCCATCCGAAATACGCCCGCTGATCGAGGCACTAAACGGCCTGTTCCAGCGCGTCGAGCAAACGCTGGAGACTGAACGTCGCTTTACCGCCGATGCCGCCCACGAATTGCGGACGCCGCTGGCTGCCTTGCAGGCCCAGTTGCAGGTTGCCCAGCGTGCCCGCGATGCCGATGAGCACGACCGCTCGCTGCAGCAGCTGCAAAACGGACTGACCCGTGCCGCTCGCCTGGTCGACCAGATGCTGCTGCTCGCTCGCCTCGACCCCGAGTCGGGCCTGCCCGACCCGCAGGAGGTGGACCTCTCCGCCCTGACGGAATCCGTATGCGCCGACCTGGGACCGCAGATACTGGCCCGGAACATCGATTTCGACCTCGAATCGATCACCGACGCAAAACTGACCGGGCAGGCCGAATGGCTGCGCGTCCTGATCCGTAACCTGGTCGATAATGCCGTGCGCTACACGCCGGAAGGTGGCAAGGTGGCGGTCCGTATCGAGCGCCATGGCGATTCCCTGCAACTGTCCGTCAGCGACAGCGGCCCCGGCATCCCGCCGGAAGAACGGAACGCTGTCCTTCAACGCTTCCACCGCCTGGATCAGGGCGGCCAGCCGGGCAGCGGCCTGGGATTGGCCATCGTCGCCCGGATTGCCGAATTGCATGGCGCCCAATTGTATCTAGACACATCGCCTATGACCAAAGGCCTAGATATCGGAGTACAATTTCCTGCCCATTGCACCGCACCATGACTTTTGCATAGCACTGAGCACTCGTAGTTTCAGGAAAATCCGGATACAAGCATCGGCATCGCACCACCATGAACACGACTCAAACACTGGCCCCGCCCCCCAAGACGACAGACGATCTGCCGGAAGGGACGCGACGGATCATCGACGGCCAGGAGCGGGTGCTGTACGACGGTTACTGGATCAAGACCTACCCTGTCCCGGCCGACTCTCTGGAGGCCAAGAAAAAGCTGATCGAGGCGCTGACCCGCCGCTTGTTCAACCATACAGAGCACGGCCTGAACATTCCCGGCACCCGCCTCAACGAGGCGCGCGAAAGCTACGAGAGTGAAACCGACTCCGCCCGCAAGCGCGTGAAAGGAGCCATGCTGGCCGGCGCGCTATTTAATCGGGCGGCCGACATCTTCCGCAAGCTGGTCGAACTGCAGGCTTGCGGGATCGAAATCCTCAGCGACAACCCCTTGATGCGCGAATGCGGCAAATGCCTGCTCGATGCCATGGAACTGGGCCGGTGTGTGCTGCACCGCAGCGGTGAAGAAGGCATAGACGAACTGTGGGGCGAGCCTTTCCGCGCCTTCTCCATTCCGCTCGAGGATTTCTACGAAAGCCGCTACATCAAGATCGGCCGTGTCTTGCGTGACATTGACCGGATCTCGCAGGTCATCATCAGCACCTTCAGCGGCATCCCCGCTTTTGCCAACATCGAGGCACCGGTCCTCGACCTGGCGAGCTCGGCCAAAATCAAGACCGAAACGCTGCGTACCGACGGCGACATCTTCGATGTCTGGGCCCGCATGGTGACGGCTGGTGAACGCCTGACCGATCTCGCCCTGATCAGCGAGTCCGCTCAGACCCAGTCACCGCTTACCTACAACCTGTCCGACGGCCTGCAACTTATCCGTCAGGGGCGCGACCTGATCTTCTACATTTCCCGCGCCCGGACGGCCATGCCGAAAAGCACGCAGGAGTATGCCGAACGCTGCGCGGTCTATCTGGCCACCGGGCGTGCACCGTTGATACCGGTCACGTTACCGCTATAAGCCGGACTGGCGCAGCGTCGAGCCTCCTCACGCCCCGCTCACGGAATGAAAGGCAGGGCTAGTTCGGCCGTACGCTGGGCTTCACCACAGATGGCGTCGCACATTTGACGAAATACCAGGGCTGAACGGCTTTCGTGCCGGTGAGCATGGCGGACGACATAGAAATGACGGCGTAAGTCGAACTGCGGAGTTGGGATTTCGACCAGGCTCCCGCGCCGGAATGCCTCGCGCAGGGCAAGACGAGAAAGGCAACCAATGCCCAGATTCGACTCAACGGCCCGTTTGATGGCCTCAGTATGTTCGAGTTCCAGCCGTAGCGTGAACCGTCCGAGAGCCGGGGCCAGCGTCTCATCGAACTGGCGCCGCGTACCCGAACCCGGTTCGCGCAAAATCCACGCTTGCCGTGCCAGCACAGCTGAATCCACCACTCCTTTCCCGGCCAAGGTATGCGCCGGCGCACAAAAAACAACCAGTTCATCCTCCAGCCAGGGTTCCACGAGCAGTTCGTGATGATGGACCTCACCTTCGATCAGTCCGATGTCGCAATCGAAGCGCAGCAAGCGTTCGACGATTGTCCGCGTGTTAGCTACCTGCAGGCTGACCGGTGCCTCAGGATGCTGCCGCATGTATTCGGCAATAGCCAGCGTCCCGAGATAGTTGCCAATGGTCAGGGTGGCGCCGACCGTGAGTGGTGCCAGGCGGCCGCCACCGAGATAGGACTCGATTTCGTGCGCCTGATCAAGCAGTTGCTCGGCCATCGCTAACAAACCCCGCCCGGAAGCATTGAGATGCAGTGTTTTGCCGATGCGGTCGAACAAAGGGCAGTCAAACTGCCGCTCAAGCTCGACCAACGCGTTGCTGGCGGCCGATTGTGACATGGACAGCCATTCGGCGGCGCGCGAAACGTTCTGTTCGCGAGCAATCGCCGAAAAGATTTCAATCTGGCGCAGGGTGAATTTCATATCGATTCAACGAATAACGCTAAGCCAAATTATCCGTTTATTTGAATTATAAAAACAGTCTAGACTCAGCGCATCACCCTAACGTTGCGACGATTCGACCATGAGTGCCTTCAATACCGAAACCATCCTTTCCGTCCATCACTGGAACGACAGCCTGTTCAGTTTCCGCACCACGCGCGACCAGGCATTGCGCTTTGTCAACGGACAGTTCGTCACTATCGGCCTGGAAGTCAACGGCCGTCCGTTGATGCGCGCCTACAGCATCGCCAGCGCCAACTATGAAGAGCACCTCGAATTTTTTAGCATCAAGGTCCAAGATGGCCCGCTGACCTCACGGCTGCAGCATCTCAAGCCGGGCGATTCGCTGCTGGTCAGCCGCAAGCCGACGGGAACCCTGGTTCTGCGCGATCTGAAACCGGGCAAGCGCCTGTTCCTGTTTGCCACCGGAACCGGTCTCGCGCCCTTCATGAGTCTGATCCACGACCCGGAAACCTACGAGCGCTTCGAGAAGATAATCCTTATCCACGGCGTGCGCTGGACCTCCGAACTGGCCTACCACGACTACATTGAGGAAGATCTGAGGGACCATGAATACCTCGGCGAGGAAATCAGGAACAAGCTGATCTACTATCCGACGGTAACCCGCGAAGCCTTCCGCAACGAAGGACGGCAGACCGATCTGATACAGTCGGGTAAGCTTTTCGCCGACATCGACCAGCCGCCGCTTGATCCAGCTACGGACCGCGCCATGATTTGCGGCAGTCCGGCCATGCTCAAGGAAATCTCGGCCATGCTCGACAACTACGGCTTCCAGATTTCAGAGCACATTGGCGAAGCCGGTGACTATGTAATCGAACGCGCCTTCGTCGAACAGTAATAACGGCCTCCGCCGACTTGCCCCTTGGCCCCTTTGGGCTGAGGGGGTCTAACTGCCGCCCTGGCCCATCCAGTGCGACCTGGCAGAATTTTGATCTGGCTCACCGGCCGTCTGTCGCCGGGCAAGTATAATCGCCAGCTTATGAAGCCAGCCGTCACGCTCCATGAACATCTCGCCCGCGCCGCCACGGACTGGCCGGAGCGGCCTGCGCTGATCTCTGGCGAACGGACATGGTCTTTTGCTGCTCTGTCCGGCGAAACAGCCGGCCCCCCCCCAGCGGATGCCATAGACGGCCCTGTCATTGTCAGCGGTAGCAGCCAGGCACTTGCCCTTGCCGCCTACCGGTGCAGTGCCCAGCGCCAACCTTTCTTTCCACTACCGCCGGAGCGGCCCCCCCCGCTTTTATCCCACTGCCCGCCGGCCACCGCCTTGATCATCTCAACCAGCGGCAGCGAGGGCCAGCCCCGCGCCGTGCTGCTCGGCAACACCCAACTCGACGCCGCCGCAGCGTCAGCCAACGCATGCCTGAACCTGAGAGCCGGTGACGTATGGCTAAACTGCCTGCCGCTCTATCACATCGGCGGCCAGAGCATTCTATGGCGCTGCGCCCGTGCCGCCGCCGCCGTCCTGCTGCATGCGGGCTTCTCTGCTGAAACGCTCGCCCGCGATCTCGCCACCTACCCGGTAACGCACATTTCCTTGGTCCCGGCCATGCTGGCCCACCTACTCGATTATGGCGTGGCCCCTCCCGCTTCACTACGTGTTGTGCTGATCGGCGGAGCGGCTCTCTCTGCCCCCCTGCACGAACGGGCGACCGCAGCCGGATGGCCGCTCTACGTCAGCTACGGCATGAGCGAAACCGCTGCACAGGTCGCCACGTTTTCGCCCGATGACGGCCCGTGGCACGAAGGCCTGGTCGGCCATCCACAACCCGGCCACCAGCTCCGTATCGGTGATGACGGACGCATCCACATTCGCGGTCCACAAGTCATGTCAGGCTATTTCGACGGCACCGGTCTCGATGCCGAAGGCTGGCTAATTACCGGCGATCTTGGCCAACTCGACGGGACAGGCCGCTTGACCGTCCTTGGCCGCGCCGACGACATGCTGATCAGCGGCGGTCGCAACGTGCATCCGCAGGAAATCGAATCCTGCCTGGCAGGCTGTCCCGGCGTTGTCGACATCGCAGTCACCGGCCTGCCCGATCCGGTATGGGGCGACTTGGTGGTCGCCCTCGTCGTCGGCACGGTGGACCGCGACACCCTACTCGCCCACGCCCGCCAGCACCTACCCTCCGCCGCCCTGCCGCGCCGCATACACTACCTAGACCGACTCCCGCGCAATGCTGCCGGCAAGCTCGAAAGAGCGGCTCTCCGCCGACTCGCTACCGGGGAAGCACCATGATCAACGCCTTACTCCGCCACGTCCGGTCAGCGGAAACAGCTCGCCATCTCGCCGCGCTAGCCACCGGCGCTCCGGCTTCGGCACCGATCAGCCTGCGCCTCGAACTTCCTGCTCAGTTTTCCGACTGGCTGGACCTGCTCCCCGATGGCCAACCCTGGTGGTATCGCGCCCGTCCGGAGCATAGCGAATTCCGTCTCGGGATTGGTCATGCACTGCACGTCACGAGCGCAGGGAGCAACCGATTTGCCGCACTAGATGGCGCTTTGGCCGGTTTCTGCCGGGATTGGCGGCGCAACGGCCCGGCCCTGGCCTTCTCTGGTTTCGCCTTTGCCGACAACAACACCGCCCCCTTCCCCAACGCCTTGCTCGCCATTCCGGCCATCCTGCTCGAATGCGTTGATGGCACCTGCTCGCTTACCTTGACTACGCCGGCCGGCCGACTCCCCCAAACTCTCGTCGAATGGCCAACTTTGTTGATTCACGCCGCCCCAGGACAGCCCCCCAACCCTCAGGCCGGCCGACCGGAGCCGCTCGCCGAGCAGGTCTGGATGGCCCGCGTGGTCGCAGCCCTGCGCGACATCGCTCGCGGTCATCTCGACAAAATCGTCCTCACCCGCTGCCGTCAGGTAGAAAGTAATACCCCCCTCTCTCCGGCAGCCATTCTCGCCGCCTTGAATGTCCAGCAACCGCGCAGCATCGTCTACGCCCACGGCAACGGGCGACAAACCTTCCTCGGCGCCACGCCGGAGCGCCTAGTCCGCAAGACCGGACGCCAGGTTCATGTCGATGCCTTGGCCGGTACCGCCTGGCCGGGTTCCCCGGCACTCGCCGATGACAAGAACCGCCACGAGCAGTCCCTGGTTGTCCGCGCCGTAATCGAAGCGCTCGCTCCATGCTGCGACGGGCAGCCGCAGACAGGTATCCTCGAGGAACATCCAGCTGGCTTTCTGCGTCACTGGCGCAGCCGTATTTCAGGAGTTTGCCGTCGCGACAGCAGCCTTTTCGATCTCGTCCGCGCCCTGCACCCCACCCCGGCTGTCGGCGGCTTCCCGACGGCAGTGGCCGAAGAGTGGCTGACCGCACACAACGAGCAGCGCCACGGCTGGTACAGTGGCGGTTTCGGAGTCCTGTTCCCGGACGGCGATGGGGAATTCTCAGTCGCCCTGCGCTCAGCATTACTTGACGGCAATAAGGCCACTCTGCAGGCCGGTGCCGGCATCGTCGCCGGGTCCAATCCCCAACAGGAACTGGCCGAGACCGAAGCCAAGCTAGGCACCCTGCTCGCCGCCCTGAATCCGGACCAAGGGCATGCCCTAGACAGTCGCCCAGCCTGGCGTCGTCGAGGAAACGATGGGTAAAGCCGCTGCAACGCCGGCGTCACAATTCTGCAAAATGCGTCGACTAAAGTGGAGGCCTGAACAAAAGCAACTCTCTCCATACTTCAACCCCCACCCGCTGGGGGTTCTTTTTTGCCCATTGTACAGGCACCCCATCCCTCCTCACCTCCGGGCTTCGCTTGCCGTCAGTTATCCACAGGCAATCAACAGTGTTATCCACGGATATTGTGCATAACTTGCCGACACCCTGCCCTATTCCACTTCCATGAACAGCCCCACCTCGCTCCGCCCAGAACATCCCGCCTGCGGCCATTGCCGCTACTATCACGAACATTCTGGCGCCGTCGGCGACTGCCATCGCTATCCGCCGCTGTATGCCGGAAACGACACGCCGAACGAACGCCACCGCTGGCGGCACCCACTGGTACCCCACAACGGCTGGTGCGGAGAATTTTTGGCGCGTTGAGGGTAATTGTCGCCCGGTCAGACGCCCCCCGTCGGTTACCACCATCAGGTTGGTTTTGCATAGCCGTTCGGTCATCAAGCGCATGATCTGCAGCGCGAAAAGCTGGGTTTTCTGGACTAGGAACTGAAAGCACTTTTCGTTGACGTCGATGCATTCGAGTCGCTATTTGCTACCACGGTCGCTCGCGAGACAGCGCCTGGTCAGCCAGGCCAGCGGTGCGGCGGGAGAAAGGGATTTCGCATTCATTCCCTCGACCTTGTGCTGGCAATGTTTCCCGCTGTTTAAGGACAGATAAAGCAACTGTCATCGAATTGACAACTGCCTGGCTGATGCTTTCGTCATCGCCACGTCGTTACTTCGCCATGCACCTACCGTCCCGCTCCCTCGTTCTCCTGCTCATCACCCTACCCATGCTCAGTGCCTGCCTCCCGACCTTGATTGCTGGAGGCGCTGTCGGCACCGCCATCAGCTACCACGACCGCCGCTCAACCGGCATCCAGGCCGATGACGAAACCTCGGAATGGAAGGGGCGCAACCGAGTCCCGGCCCGCTATCGCGACAACACCAACGTCAATTTCACCGCCTTCAACCGGGTGCTGCTGGTTTCCGGCGAAGTCGCCGACGAAGCGGCACGCACCGAGATCGGCGAGATGGCCGAACGCATCGAAGGCATCCGCAAAGTGCATAACGAATTGCAGATCGCCCAACCATCGACGCTCGGCACACGCAGCAACGACGTGTACATCTCGTCGAAATACAAGGCCCGTCTGCTCGATACCGACCAGGTATCGAGCAACCACATCAAGCCGGTGACCGAAAGCGGCGTACTTTTCCTGATGGGCATCGTCAGCGAGCGGGAAGCTAGGGCCGCCATCGACATCGCCCGCACCACAGCCGGTGTCCGCAAGGTGATCAACCTGTTGGAAATCCTGCCCGACACCGATATCCAGAATATTGACAACGCCCGCTTCGGCATCCGTTGAAACCGCCTAACCGGCACCCAGCCCGAACACTCCGGGCAGCCAGGTCGCTAGGAGGGGCAGCGCCGAGATGCTCAAAGCACCGAGCAGCATGGCGAATACCGCCGGTAGCACCGAGACGGCGACATCGCGTAGCGATTTGCCGAACATCGCCGAGGCGAAATAGAGGTTCATGCCAGCCGGCGGACACAGGAAACCCATTTCGATATTGGCCAGGAAGATCACGCCGAAATGCACCGGATCGATGCCATAGCTGCCCGCCACGGGCAGCAGCAGCGGCACGAGGACGACGATGGCAGCGTAGATTTCCATCAGCGCCCCGGCCACCAGCAAGAAGAGATTGAGAGCAACCAGGAAGGCGAATTTGTTGGGCAGCACCGACTGCACCCAGTCGATGGTGATATCGGGGATGCCGGCATCGATCAGGTAGTTGGTCAGAGCGAGTGCCATACCAAGGATGAGCATGATGCCGCCGATGACCTCGGCGCAATCGACCAGCGCAGCACGGATATGTGGCCAGTCCAGTTCGCGATGCGCCACTGCCTGGGTCAGCAGCGCGTAGGCGGCGGTCAGGGCGGCACTTTCCGTCGGCGTCGCGATGCCACTGACCAGTGAGCCGATGGCAACCAGCGGTGCCAGCAATTCCCACTTGGCAGCCCACAGGGCCGGACGCACAGCGGCGAAGTCATGTGCCTGCGCCGCCACTGCCATCATGCCCTTGCCACGCCGCAGGTAGCCGCCGACCAGCAGCAGGAACCCCACCATCACCACAGCCGGCAGCACGCCAGCGAGGAACATGGCATTGATCGGCACGCGGGCGATGATGGCGAACATGATCAATGGCACCGACGGCGCCAGCAGTACGCCCAGCGCGCTGGCACTGGTTACCAGACTAATGCCGCGCTGCTCGGGAAAGCCAGCCTTGGTCAACAGCGGCAGCAGCAGGCCACCAAGGGCCAGAATGGTCACCCCGCTACCGCCCGTGAACGCCGTGAAAAAAGAGCACAGCACGGCCGCTGCGATGGCCGTACCGCCAGCTCCGTTGCCGAACAGCGCAGTAAATAGCGTGCCGAGGCGGGCCGCCGCGCCGGTCCGGGCAAACAGCAGGCCAGCCAGTGTGAAGAGCGGCAAGGCCGGCAGCGAGGGATTGACCGTGATCTGGTAATGGCTGAGCGGCACCGAGGCCAACGGCTGCCCTTCGCTCCAGAACAGTGCCAGGGCCAAACCGCCGAGGACAGCGAAAATCGGTGCACCACACAACAGGATGGCGGCAAGCCACAGGGCGAGGGGCCAAAACGATAATGTGTCGCCATCGGAGTAGCCGGCAAAAGCGAAACCAGCCACTGGCAACAGCAGACCGAGCACCCAGCGCACGGCCAGCCGCCCGCTCAGTCGGCCGGCCAGCTTGAAACCGAGCAGCGCGAAGCCGATGGGCATGGTGATCTCGACCATCCAGCCGGCGATGCCGTAGGAAATCTCACGTTGTGCATCCATTTCACTGGCGACGAAAGTCCAGCTGGTCTGCGTCAGCATGCCGCACAATACCGCTGCACTGGCTTGGGCGAAAATCCGGGCCGCGAGGCGAACCTGCGGCTGAGGTGCAGCGGCCAAGCCGGCACCGAGCGAACTCAGATGCTGCCCACGTTCAGCCACAAGCGCCCCGAACATAGCCAACACCAGTCCAAGATGCTGAACGAGCACCGGCGCATTCTCGATACCCCGTCCAAACAGCGGCCGGAACAAGATTTCGAGCAGCGGAATCAGCAGCATCAGAGCCAGCGCCCCAGCCGCGACTAGGGCATCGAACCGGCTGATCCAGCGCAGCGCGACCATCGTTTACTTCTTGCCGGCGCGGAAGGCCTTCAGGTAGCCGACCACTTCATCGAAGGTGTCAGCGGGCACCATCTTGCCGCGAATACGCGGATAGAGCTTGTCGGCCAGATCGTTCCATTCTTTCATCTGCTCGGCATTCGGCTTGTTCACGGTCAGACCGCGCTTCTTCATCGCGTCAACCGCCTCATCCACCTCCTGCCGTGCCTTTGCGCGCATCCGCATTCCGGCCATGGCGCCGGCCTCGCGCACTGCGGCTTGTCCTTCCGGCGATAACTCGTCCCATGCCTTCTTGGTGATGACCAGGGCGCCGACAATGGGCGCCCAGTTGAGGTCCAGCATGTTGCTGGCCGTCGTATAGACCTGTGTGGCCAGCGCGAAATACGGCGTGGACGGCACGGCATTGATCATGCCGGTCTGGATAGCCGGCAGGATATCGCCAGTCTCCAGGGGAACCGGGGTGTAGCCCAAACTCTTCATGATCTCCTGCTGCTCAACCTCACTGCCCCAGGCGAAGAACTTCATTTTCCGGTAGTCGTCCGGTCGCACCGCCGGCTCCTTCGAGAAGAAACGCACCCAACCGGCATCGCCCCAAGCAAGTACGACGAAACCCTTGTCGAGGAACTTTTTTTCCATGCTCAGTTGCATCTTTTCGCGAACGTAATCCACCTCTTCCCAACTGCGGAACATCAGCGGCATGTTCTGCAAGGCGGCAATCGACGGCTCGATCTCGCGCAGGCCGACCACCGACAACAAACCACCCTGCAACTGGCCGATGCGCATGCGGCGCACCATGTCGGTTTCGCCGCCCTGGCTTCCGTCCGGATAAACCAAATACTTGGCGTTTCCCCCCTGCGCCGCGCGCCAGCTCTCGCCCACCTCCATCAATTGCCGGTGGTAGAGCGAGTTCTTTGGGGCCAGCGTCCCGATGCGCAACTGCTTGTCGGCCGCCAGAACGGTTGAAGCCAGCACCCCGGCGATCAGCAGGGCGGTGAGTTTTCCCAGAATCTTCATGACTTCTCCAAGGTCTTGCCTGTTTTTTGTCGACTCAGAACAGGTCGTCGGCCTTATCGAGCAGCCAGCGCGCCCGACGGCGCATCACTTCGTTCTGCGTCGTGAGCGGACTACCCGCCTCGTCCCGAATCGCGAGCGCCAGCCTTAGCAGGCTTTCAAACTGTTCGCGGTCACCGGCTGGCTGGGCATAGCCCTCGGCCTTGCCGAGCAGCACACCGGCACTTCGCCCTCCGGACTGTGCGATAGCCTGATCGAAGTAGGCCAAGGCCTGTTTCTGGCTCCCGCCAGGCCGGGCCGCCTCGAAAGTGCCAAGCAGGCTGGTCAGCGCCCCCTGCCCCCAGTCCGGATCGACAACCCAGGCCCGTTGCGCCAGGCGCACGGCAAGCGGCAGGTCGGCAACGACATCAGGATCGTCCTTGGCCAGCGAAATCCAGCCCCCCCACGCGGCGGCGGCCCAATAGGCGAGGCCAACCTGTTCTGCCCTGAGCACCGGCCAGTCCGTTTCCCGGGAACTGGCCAATGCTTTGGCGAAACCCGATGAAGCGCGCTCCAGAGCGGTCATGGCATGGTGATGGGCGCGGGCATACAGGCGTGCCGCCCGTTGCCGCAAGTTTTCCGCAGCCCTGGCATCCTTGACCTCGATCTGATCAGCGTCAAAGGCGACAAAGGCATAGGCGTATTGGGTGAAACCGGCAGCGACGGACTCGGCCAGCGCGCGATGCCCCGGATTCTGGCGTAGTAAAGATTCCGACAATTTCAGGTGAAACGGTGCGGCATCGCGCAACAGTTCCAGATCACTTTCGTCACCCGCCCCTTGGCTAGCCAATTCGTTGGCCAGCCCATCGACGATTATCTGGCGCGGCGTACAGGCCCCCAGTTGCAGCACCGCGAGCAGTGCTGCCAGCACCAGTCCGGCCTTGTGCATTGGCAATTGCAAATTTGTTCCGCCGAAACAGTTGAGTTGGCCGGCACACTAGCGGCCGGATGTTACACAGGCGTGACCACAGTGACAGCGCAGCACGCCCGAATCACTTGTTAAACGCTAAACTGCAATGTGCTGTCGTGCAGCCTGGCCGCCAGCAGGGCGACCTCTTCGGCCGAGGCCGAGGATTCGCCAGCCGCTTTGGCACCGCGCTCGATCATCTGCGCCATGCGCTCGGTATTCTGGGCAATCTGTTCGGCCGCCAGTCGCTGTTCGCCGAGCACTTCGACGATTTCGTTGGCGGCCACCGCCGATTGCTCGCAGATAGCCTCGATTTTCTGGATTGCCGCCTCGGTGGCCGAAGCCAGGCGCGTCCCTCGCTGGGCACGCTCGGCGGTCGCCGCAACGGCTTCGCTGGTCTGGCTAGCCGCATCCCCCAGCCGGGTCACCAAGCGCTCGATCTTGAAGGTCGTTTCCGAGGTGTGATTTGCCAGCTTGCGTACCTCGTCGGCGACGACGGCAAAGCCACGGCCGGCCTCGCCCGCCCGCGCCGCTTCAATGGCTGCATTCAGGGACAACAGGTTTGTCTGTTCGGAAATCTCCTTGATCTCGCGGGCAAAGCGCGAAATTTCCACAGTGTGTTCCTGCAAGTCGCGCATGGAATTCGCCGAGGCGCTCGCCTGCTCGGAAATCTGACCGATTTCGCCAATCGCCTGATGGATAACCACACCGCTCTCATTGGCCGTCTGCCGGGTCTTTCTGGCAGCATCCGCCGCACTGCCGGCGCTTTCCGCCATCGCCGCAATGGCGGTAGTCAATTCCTGGATCGCCGCCGTGATGGTCGCCGCAGCATCACTCTGCATGCTGGTGGTGCTCGCCACCTCATGCGCCGAGCGGCGCAGGGCCAGCGCGTTGGCCGAGGTCACCTCGGCACCGGACTTGACATCACCGATCAGCACGCGCAGCTTGTCCTGCATTCGTTCGACCGATGCAACCAGGGAATCGGCGGCAGCCTTGCCGGCATCCATGCTCTGCGTCAGGTCGCCAGCTGCGACGCGGGTGGTGGCCATGACCACCGGCTCCAGCTCTCCGCCCAAGCGACGCAGGATGTGCCGCGACGACCAAGCGGCAAAAGCCAGAGAGATGATCGTCCCGACCACGCCGACCAATGCGATCGAGAAGACATTTTCGCCGTAGCGCGCATCAGCCAACTCGGAAGCGTGGCGAGCGCTCTGTGCCGAAGCATCGCTAATCGCCGTAAATAGGCCGGCCAAGGCATTGACCAACGGGGCATCGGCGTCGCGAATGGCAGCATCAACCATCAACGCATATTTTGGCATGCCCGGTTCGTTCTCGGCCAGCACCTGGTCATAAAGTTGATTCAGCTCGGTGGCAAGCTTGCGAATTTCGCCAATGCGCTCGCCATCCCGTGAGGCAGCGCGCTTTTCGAGTTCCTCCAGCGCGTCGAGTTGTTGCCAGAACAGGTTGCGTCCGGCCAGGAACTCGGCCTTTCCCTTATCGAATTCGGCAGCCATGAAACTGCGCAGCAGCATGCTGTTCAAACCCCGCTGCTGAGCCTGTAGTGCGCTCTGCGCCCCACTGACCAGCGTCAACGCCTGCGAAGCACCGGCCACTTCACCAGAGACCTGGCGAATATCGTCACGAAAGGCGGAAAAAGAAAACAGCGCAGTCAGCAACAAAAGCAGGCCGAATCCGGCACCAATACCGACCATCAACAACATGCGCAAGCGAATGGAGAGCGAATCAAGAGCGACCATGAAGAAATTTACCTAAAACAACAAAAGTAAAAGCAGTCTAGCCACTCAATATTTCATTCTATTTACGGTCTCACCCAAGGCCGACCAATTGTATTGATCCGGCGCCAGTTCCGCTCCGCCCCACTTTGTCATGTCGCTGCAACATTAGTGCAACAAAATGATGGGCTTGAAGCCTATACTTCAAGAATCACATGGAGCTTGTGCGATGACCCACCCCCAACTGAAACCCCGTTTCCTGACCGAGAACTACCTGAACCGGGAACTCGGGCTCCTGGCATTCAACCGCCGGGTTCTCGCCCAGGCCGAAGACGAGCGCATGCCGCTACTCGAACGCCTCCGCTTTCTATGCATCGTCTCCAGCAATCTCGATGAATTCTTCGAAATCCGCGTTTCGGGTCTGAAAGAACAGATACGCGCCAAATCCTCGGTAGTCACCACCGATGGGCGGACGGCGCAGGAAATTTTCCGCCTGGTCTCGGCGGAGGCGCACGCCATGGTCGCCGAGCAATACCAACATCTCAATGATGTGATCCTGCCGGCCTTGGCCGAACAAGGTATCCGCTTTCTGCGCCGCTCGAGCTGGAACGAAGCGCAGCGTGAGTGGATTCGCAATTACTTCATCCGCGAAATGGTGCCGGTGCTGACTCCAATCGGGCTCGACCCGTCGCACCCTTTCCCCCGTGTGCTCAACAAGAGTTTGAATTTCGCCGTCGAACTCGAAGGCAAGGACGCCTTCGGCCGTAGTTCCGGGGCTGCCATCGTCCAGGCGCCGCGCGTCTTGCCCCGCGTCATCCGGTTGCCGGAAGAACTGGCTGGCTGCGAGTACGGTTTCGTGTTCCTGTCCTCGATCCTGCACGAATTTGTCGGCGAACTGTTCACCGGCATGACCGTGCTCGGCTGCTACCAGTTTCGCGCTACACGCAACTCCGATCTCTTCGTCGACGAGGAAGAAGTCACCAACCTGCGCACCAAGCTACAGGGCGAACTACCGCAACGCCACTTCGGTGCTGCGGTGCGTCTTGAGGTCGCTAACAACTGCTCCGAGGCGATGACCGAATTCCTGCTCGCCCAGTTCGACCTCAAGCCGGCCGACCTCTACCGCGTCAACGGCCCGGTGAACCTGGTGCGCCTGATGCAGGTG
>JAGWUW010000312.1 GCA_028868235.1 Betaproteobacteria bacterium
TCCTGGGGGGCAGGAGCGATGGAGACCAACCGGCCGATCACGGAGGTATTGGCATGAAGACTGCACTGCGCGCTCTGATGCTACTGGGCCTCCCTCTGGCCGCTACTGCCCCATCCTGCCTCGCTGCCGAAGCTCCCAAAGAGGCCGCTCAGGGCAAGGCCGCTGCGCCGCTCAGAAGCCGGACGGCGCTGGGGCGCGGCGATTTTCAGGTGCTGCTCGCGAAAGTCACCGTTTCCGACCTTGAGCGGTCCTATGCCTTCTATACCCAGGTGATCGGCCTGCGCCGCGCGCTTGCCCCCGCGCAGGTCAACGCCCCGCCGCCGCGCAATGATCCCGAGCGTACCTTCATCGAAGTGGCGCTCAACTTTTCCGGTTCGCTGGGGGATACCTTCTTCGATCTCGTCCAGCAGAAAGGCGTGAAGCCGACAGCCGATTTCGCCCGCAGCGTAGTGATCGGCTTCAAGGTGCCCGATGCCCCCGCAGTGATCGCGCGGGCGCGGCAAGCGGGCTTCGAGGTGGTCCGGGATGCAGCGAAAGTAGGCCCGGGCGAAATGTCGATAGGCATGCTCCGCGATCCCGACGGCTACATGGTCGAAATTATCCAGTCTGCCTCCTACCCCTGAGAGGCGCGCGATTTTGTCCTGTGAATCTGCGTTCGAAATATTTGAGAGTGGATCGCGACAATACAGAGGATCACGGTTGGAGGAGGAATTCGAATTCTAAGGCCTCCACGATTGATAATCAATGATAGGGCTTGTGCCCGAAATGTAGAGGGCCTCCTCCAAAGTCTGATGGCATTAGGTTGGACCCTAACCTGGGTGCTGTCAGTCTAATCGCAACTGGTCTCCGATTGGCGCAACTTGAGCCGAAAGCATAATTTGTCAGGCGGCAAGCGATTGCCATTCAGCCAGCGCGGTCGCGCACCTCACCCTCGTGATCCATGGCCCGCTACAGGTAGTGGCATTCGCCACTGATCTTCACGAGCACCTCATCAAGGTGCCAGCGCCAGTGACGGAAGCCTCGCATCCGGCTCACTCGCTGGCGCTTGATCTCCTAGGCAAACATCGGCCCGAACCGGTTCCACCTTAACCGAACCGTCTCGTGGCAGATGTCGATCCCGCGTTCAAATGCACTGCTACCCAACCTTGGACCGCTCGGGCCTAGAGTTTTCCGCCTGGTTGCACTGCTACCCAACCTTGGACCGCTCGGGCCTAGAGTTTTCCGCCTGGCCCGGGTCCGGAGGGCTGGTGACCCCGGTCGGGTTTGCCAGCATGATCGGGGGGATATTCCCGATCGCGCTGTGCGGTCGCTCTTCGTTGTAGTGTCTACGCCAGCGGTCCAGCTTTTCGCAAGCATCTTCGAGCGACAGGAACCAGTGCGTGTTCACGCATTCGCTGCGCAGCTTGCTGTTGAACGCTTCGATGAAGGCGTTGTCGGTGGGCTTGCCAGGCCGCGAGAAGTCGAGCGTCACGTCCCTCTGATAAGCCCATAGATCCATGTCCCGCGAGACGAACTCGCTGCCATTGTCCACCCTGATGGTGTTCGGATAGCCCACCTTCCGGCAGGTCCGATCGAGCGTCGCCACGACGTCCTCGCCGCGGTAGCTGAACCGCGCGTCGATCACCGGCGAGAACCGGCTGAACGTATCGACCACCGTCAGGATCCGCAGCTTGCGACCGGTCGCGAGCTGATCGTGGACGAAGTCCATGGCCCAGACATCGTTCGGCCGGACCGCCGGCGCACGATCCTCGCGCAACTTCGCCTTCACCCGCCGCTTGGGCGTCTTGTTGCGCAGCTGCAGGCCCAACTCCCTGTAAAGCCGGTAGACCTTCTTGGCATTCACCGCCCAGCCTTCCCGGCGAAGGATGTGATAAACACGGCGATAGCCATAGCGGACGTGCGTCTCGCAGATGGCCTTGATGCGCTTCCTGAGTACGGCCGGATCGGTGCGGCGGGACTTGTAGTGGTAGCTCGAGGTGTCGAACGGCAGGACCTTGCAAGCCCTCCGGATCGACACGCCCCAGTCCGCCAGCATCCCGCTAACCAGTTCGCGCTTCCGATCCGGCCTCAAAGCTTTCGGCGGACGATATCCTGCAACATCTCGCGGTCGAGCGTCAGATCGGCGACGATCCGCTTGAGGCGGCCGTTCTCCTCCTCCAACTCGCGCAACCGACGCATCTCCGTCGGCAACAGCCCCGCGTACTTCTTCTTCCAGTTGAAGTACGTCGCCTGGCTGATCCCAGCCTTCCGGCAGACCTCCGCTACCGGCGTCCCTTCCTCGCCCTGCTTGATCACGAACGCTTTCTGCGCGTCCGTAAACTTCGATGCCTTCATGCCACGCCTCCTTGCCAGCCAAGGAATCTGAGGCCGAAAACTCTAGCTCAAAACGATCCAGTTTTCAGGTGGCAGAGCACCCGGTTGCTGCCAGACGAAGAAAAGCGCGGGCGGAGGCCCCAACATAAATGGAACGAGGCGACGAGCGCGATCTGGGGAAAGCTGCATCGCGGGGAACTCCAGCCAGACACCCAAGCGGACATTGAGTCTGCATTGATCGACGCGCTTAAGGAAGGCGACAAGATGCCTAGCGAAAGCACAGTTCGCCCATATGCCAAGCCGATCTGGAAAGAGTATCAAAAGCCGTGATCGAAGGCCGACAATTCAAGGGCGTTGGAATTTCCGGCCTCATTTCGGCCTTATCGTCCGACAGCAAGGCGCAAACTGCCGATGTTTCCTTGTAGCTGCTGGCACGCGCTAGCATATATTACAAAGGAGCAACCAAAATGGAAAAACTGGCCTACTCAATCAATGACACCGCACGGGCGCTGAGCCTTGGGCGGACTTCGATCAACGCAATGATTGCCGACGGGCGGCTGGAAACCTTCAAACTGGGCACCCGCTCGCTGATCAAGGCACACCAGTTTTTTGCAATCATTGCCCATCCGGAGACGGCCCTCCGGACAGTTCCTCCGCAACAGTCCCGGTTTCGCAGTCTAATGTCAGCCGGCTTCAAACCGCGCCTCTCTTCCCGCCATCGCGCTTTGCACGGCTTCGGTCTGGTTGGCTGATCCCAGCAGGGCCGACTGCTCTTCGCTTTCGGCGGTCAGGATGGCTTCCTCGCTGGCATCGGCGCAGAGTGCGAAAAGGCGTTTGGCGGCGCGGATAGCGTCGGGGTTTTTGCCCGCGATGTCATGCGCGATGGCCATGGCGCGGGCTAGCGGGTCTGTATCGGTGTGGGTGACGAAGCCCATGGCCTGCGCCTCGGTGCCGCTGAATTCGCGGGTGGTATAGGTCAGCTCGCGCAAGACGTCGCCGCGCACGAGGCCGCGCCACAGGGTGAAGTGGCCCATGTCGGGGACGATGCCCCATTTGAGCTCCATCACCGAAAGCCGCGTGTCAGGTGTGGCGATGCGCAGGTCCGCCCCTGCGGCGATCTGCAGGCCGCCGCCATAGCAGACGCCGTGG
>JAGWUW010000313.1 GCA_028868235.1 Betaproteobacteria bacterium
ACGCTCATCGAAGTCCCGTAAATGGTCAATGGTGAGAATGACAAATCGTTGCCCTTCCAAGAACGTGACTTGGTGTGTATCTCGGTTCATGCTGGTGCGTGCGCTAAAATGCTTGCGTAAAATCTCCAGGGCGTCCTTGGCAGGCCCTTGCGAGAAAGCAGCCTTGAATATCTGCACCACGGCGCGGGCCTGATCCGGTGAGAGCGCATCCAATATGCCGATCATGCGGCCCCCTGCGGTTGGAGGGCTTCGTTCATCGTCTTGCCTGCCTGTGCGCCGGTCGCGGCCACATCGGCCACACGCTGCGCCTGTTCAGCCTGCGCCTGCGCCTCTGCGGCTTGGGCGCGGGAGCCTTGAATTTGTTTGACGGCCTGATCACTTCGCAGCAGCCGCATCGACGCGCCGGACGATTCCCAGACTTCTTTCGTGACGGCATCCGTGTCCACGCGATCCATGGCCGAAGGGTCAAACTGGGCAATGCCCGCCACGACAGACAGGGCGCTCTGCAAGGCGGTGAGATCCCCAGTCCGCTGCGCTCTGGCTAACGGCCCTTCATACTCAATATCCAGGTCCGCACCGGCCAACACATCGGGCGGCGGCGTGATCGCCCCCGCTCGCCACATCAGGCCAAACGTCCGGTTGAGCATCGGGGTCAAATATTCTTGCTGAATCTGTCCCAACGCTGGCCCGACTTCCCGATAAATCAACTCAAGCTGCTTCACGATCTCGGTTGCCGTCATATAATTTTTATCTGGCAGGGCGACAAGATCCCGATGGAACACAGAGCGAATCTGCTGCCGCAATTCGTCCGTCTTGATCATTTCGCTCTTGAGGTCGGAGCCTAAGAGAATCGGCCTGATTTCCCCATCGCCATAGACTGCCGTTTGTGCCGCTGGCGTCAACCGCACTTGCCCACCTACAATGCCATCATGGGGCACTTGCAACGGTGGCCGGATCATCAACGGGAGTGCTTGCAGGCCCAATTCCTTGGCGCGGTTGAGCGAGCGGATATCCGGCAAGGCGATATGGCCAGGCCCGCGCCCGTAGGTTTCGCCCTCTTCCGTTTCCCACCGCGGCGCAAAGACCGGCATTTCATGGTAGCCGCTCTGGAGCAGCACGCTCTTTTCCTTCAGGTCGAGGTAGTAGGAGGCAATCGGCAAACTGCCCCTGGCTCCTTCCACGGTCGGTCGTGGGACAATCGCGTGGATGAACTCGTACCGCTCATGGGGTTTGCTGCGGTAGGCGTCCTGTAAGTATTGCGGAAGATTCTTGAGGCCGAACTTGCCAGCCGCCGCCACCGCCGACAGGGTGAACTCACGATAGAACGTGTCTAAATCACCGTCTGCGTTGTGATCCATGGTGTAGGTGCCGACGGGAATCACACAGAAGCGCAGGCCATTGAAGCCGCTGATATTCACATCCCGCTCTTCCTCGTACACCGCCGCGTTGCCAGTCGCCGAGAGCGAGCTAAACACTTGCGGGTTGCCCGCGTTGAAATTGGACTGCTGCAAGGCCATGTAGAGACGGGTCGAGTTATCTTCTAGCCACATCGCCACGTCACGGTCTCGCATCAGGTCAGGATCGCGGGTAATCATGGTAAAGAACCGCGTCGAGGCCGAGACGATGGAGCCGTTGAGGAAGTAGGCCAGCTTGCGGTTGGCATCAGAAGCCGTGGTGTCAAACAAGCGTTCCGTCCGGCGCTGCCCTTCCGTCATGGCGCTTTGCGCGATCTTGCGCTTAGTCGGACGGATGAACTCGTTGAGTTCTCGCCATTGCGGCTCATGCGGCGAACGTCGCGTTTTCAGCAGTTCAAACCGCCTGAATAACCAGGAGCCGTCTAGTCCGCTGGGCATGTCGCCAAATCCTCTTTGTTGATCCTCCGGTCATCCATCAGTTGCAGCGCATGAGTCGCACAGAAAAACTCATTCCCGAATCGGTAGAGCGGGGTCCGCTCCTCCGTCTTGCCGCATTTGCGACAGGTCGCCGTCATGTAAACCATCCCACACCGATGCAGGCCACACCCGCGCCAGTCGTGACTTTCCAGGCTCCGCTTGTAGACATGGCGTGCAATTCAATCGTGTAGGTGCCGATGCCTTGGCCGGGAGAGTTCGGGAGAACGGCAATCGCCGAGCCTGCACCGTCCTTAATGCTGGTTGCGGCAGTTGCGGCGGTAGACACGACGCACACCAGCGAGTGCAGAATGTCGCCCGCCTTGCCGGTCGAGCCTAAGACTTGATCAGATTGGCTAGCGGCCACGGTTTCATAGTCGTACTGCAAGGCGTCCCGCTGGGCCTTCGGTGCGGCGTCAGCGGTGTAGAGCCACATCGACCAGGCCAGGACAGACAGAATCACTCCGAAGCCGATTAGGTGCCTTTTCATTTCTTCCCCTCCTTCGGCGCTTCCGGCTTGGCGCGATATTCCCCACACCAGGCTTCTTGCGGCACCACGCTAAACGCCCCGCGCTCCCCAGGCGGGTAACGGTGACATTCGCCGATCTTGAGGGTCGGCTTGAGATCCACGTAATAGAGACAGTCCGCGCAACGGTTCATGACAGGACTCCTTCCAGGTACACCGAGGACAGACCCCCGTCGTCCTCCCATTCATGAATCAACGCCTTCACCGCCATAGAGGCCGCAGGGGTGCCAATGCGTATCTCGGCGTCGTCCGATTTACCTTCTAACCACTCAAGTAGTTGTTTCTTCGTAATTGCCATGTTATTGCCCAAATAAGGTTTTGGCGGCCACAGGGGCTTGATTGAGCACGCCCTGAGCGCTGGTTAAGATGGTGGCCGTGCGTTTGCGCCGGTTCTGTTCGTTCTGTTGCGCGGCGGCCATGCGGGCTTGTGTGTCGGCATTGTCCACACTGGGCGCAGCGGGGAGCGGGTTCTTATCAGGGCTGGCGGCGTCCGGCGGTTTCGGCGGGTCCAACATCCCTTGCGTGTTCGCCAAATCGGTCCCGGTCGCCCCGCGATAGATCAGGCCCACCGGACTCAAGTTCACAAGCGTGTCAACTGGTTTGCCCATTACCCCACCTCCAGCGGATTGAACTCATAGGCCGCATCCTGTTCCGTCCAGATGTCAAAGGCGGTCGCCGCTTTGGTGGCCGGTCGATAACTTGAGTCCTCGCGGATGGACACGGCGTAATAGCGCAGTTGGTCCATCGGATGAGACGCCCAGTTATGCACCGGCTTATCGCTGTACGTGCCCTTGACTTCATCCTTTTCGTAGGCATACGACCCCGCCGCTTCGACCACGCGGGCCGCGCTCGTCTCATGTATCCAGAGCTTCGGGAACAGCCGGCGCACCGCCGCAATGCCGTCCTCAAGCGAGAGCTTCTTGCCGATACGGAAGTGAAGTCCGTACTTGCGCCCGATCTCAGCGCGGGATTTGCCGGTGCCCAGTTCGCGCACCCGTAAGTCGTGCGGCCCTTCGCATACGATATTCCCATCC
>JAGWUW010000314.1 GCA_028868235.1 Betaproteobacteria bacterium
CACTCCGAGCTGCCGGAACAGGAAGCCGGGCTGATGGAAGGTTTCCAGCTCTGGCTCAACCTGCCGGCCAAGGACAAGATGATCGCGCCGAACTATCGCGACATCCCATCCGAGGTCATTCCCGAATACGCGACCGAAGACGGCGTTCGGGTGCGCGTCATTGCCGGTGCGAGCCAGGGTGTTGCCGGCGCGGTGCAGCGGCCGCACACGGAACCGCTCTACTTGGACGTGCATCTACCGGCAGGCACCCGCTTCGTGCAGGCGATTCCGGCCGGCCATAACGCCTTCACCTTCACCTATCGCGGCTCCGTGAATATCGGCGGCACCGCAGTGGCGGATCGCCATATGGCGATCCTCGCTAACGATGGCGCTGGCGAGGTGTGTATGGAAGCCCAGGAAACGGCACGCATACTGATCATCGCCGGCCGACCGCTGAAGGAGCCGATCGCCCAGTACGGCCCGTTCGTGATGAACACCGGCGAGGAACTGCAGCAGACCTTGCGCGACTATCAGGCCGGGAAATTCGAGGCAGCCGTCGTGCAGTCGCTGTGATGAATCCGACTTGCGACATACGCCGCAGCTTCGATCGTGTCAGCCAGTACATCTACCAACCAGACCAAGGAGGCTACTGAAAAGCAGACGCTCATTGCGTGTTATTCCGTTTGGCACACCGCAGAAAGTTCGCACAAACGGAATCTTCCACACAATTAGCAGTCTGATTTTCGTAGCAGGAAACCCTATTGGAGGCCAATGGCGAGGAGGTCTTGCATGGTCGGACTGCCGCCTACATTTGACGCAGCGAGCTACAAAAAAGCACAGCGGGAGCAATGGAACAAGGATGGTGTGGCATGGCAGCGGTGGAATTCCACACTTGATCGCTGGTATGGTGCAGCGAGCCGCCAGATGCTCGAGCAAGCGGGGATTCAGCCTGGTCAACGAATTCTCGACATCGCCGCCGGTACTGGTGAACCAGCTATCACTGCCGCCGAACAAGTCGGCCCTGATGGTTATGTGCTGGCGACCGACATTTCTGAAGGAGTTCTTGAACTTGCGCGCCAGGCAGCCCAGGAACGTGGGCTCGGCCAGTTTGACACCCGTGCCATGGACGGAGAGAAACTGGATCTCCCAGACACTTCCTTTGATGCGGTGCTATGCCGGTTGGGTCTGATGTACATGCCACATCCCGTGACAGCACTGCGCGAGTGGCGCCGTGTACTGAAAGCGGGCGGTCGGGTCGCTGTCGTAGTGTTTTCAACGCCCGACAGAAACAGTTGGGGAGCAGTGCCAGCGGGCATCTTCCGTAGGCGCGCACAGCTCCCGCCTCCCGTTCCTGGCCAACCAGGCCCCTTCAGTCTTGGCAATCCCGGGATGCTCGAAGAGATCTTTCGCAGCGCGGGGTTTTCCACTCCCGATATTCGTACGGTTCCAGCCCCTCATCACATGGGCAGTGCCGCCGAATACGTGCAGGTTGCCCGGGAAGCCTTCGGTGGATTCAATGCCATGTTGGCTTCCCTGTCCCAACATGAACGCGAATTGGCGTGGCAGGAAGTCGAAGCGGCAATGCATGCCTTCGAATCCTCAGCAGGGTTTGAGGCGCCGGGCGAGTGCCTCGTTGGTGCAGCCACGAAGTAATCCCACGCACACCGCGACTATCCGCCACCGCTCCATTCTGAGCGGGTAGCTGATTTCACTCTGAATGTGGGCTACCCTTCGGCATAACGGAAAGCGACAGATGGGCCGAGCGAACGCGACTACTCGGGAATCGGCGATGTGACAAAACAGGTTCGTTTGGCTGTGCCGATACCCATAACCGGCATGCCGAGAAAACATTTTGTTGCACTTTCTAACAGACACCCCGAATACAGATCACTAAATTGACGCTTGTCATACAGCCACAAGAACCCAAACCCGGAGGTCTTACCATGTATCGTTCCCTCATTGCCGCCGCCCTGTGCGGCCTGTTCGCCCTTCCCTCCTTTGCGCAAAGCGCCGATCCCGGAGCTGCTCCTGCGACCAATCCACAAGTACGTCAGGATACGCGCGACATCCGTCAGGATCGCCGGGATATCCGACAAGACCGGACCGACCTGCGCCAGGACAACCGCGATATCCGCCAGGATCGCCGCGATATTCGGCAAGACCGCTCCGACCTGCGCCAGGACAATCGCCAGATTGGTCAGGATCGCGGCACGCTCAACCAAGCCGAAACTCAGCGCCGACAAGATCTGAACACCTTACGTGCCGACAAGCAAAGCGGGAATACAGCGGCATTGGCAAACGACCGCCAGGCTCTTCATCAGGACAATGCATCCGTTCGCCAGGACCGTCAGAACCTGAATAGCGACCGCAAGGACCGTCGACAAGACCGTGCAGATCTTCGCCAGGATCACCGCGATGTACGCAACGACCGAACTGATCGGCGCGCAGACCGCCGCGATCTGGCCAACGATCGTCGCGACATTCATCAGGACAGGGCCGAGCGCCGCCAAGATGCGGCAAACGGCGGAGTACGCCGCGGACGCCATAGCTGACGCAATGCTGCAAAGGGGCAAGTGGCGTACAGCGACTTAGCCCCTCTCCATTGTTTTTCCCCGGGGGATATATGAAAAAACGAGTCATCCTGATTCTTGCGTCAGCTTTCCTGGCGCCGCTGGCCGCGCTCTCCCAGGAGAACGCCGGATCCTGCCGTTCGGATGTGGAACGCTTTTGTCAGCAGGCACAAGGCAATCCCAAAGCAGCCACGGATTGTCTGCTGGATCATCAGCAGGATATCTCCGATGCCTGCTATGACAAGCTGAAGCAGCAAATGAGCCGCGCCGACGGCGAGCCCGCACCCCGCAACGGAGGGGCCTGCAGACAGGATGTCGAAACTCTGTGCAAGGGCATACAACCGGGCGGCGGGCGCATCGTCAACTGCCTCCTTGACCACCAGAACGAGCTCTCGGACGCCTGCTACGATCAAATGTCCAAGCGTGCCAAACGCAAGCGCCCCTGATTCTGCGATGGCCCGACCAACATTGCTGGCAACATCCCGCCGTGTAGGGTTGAGCCTGCTCCTCATTGTCGGACAGGCAGTGCAGGCCACCCCCGCAGCCAGCGAGGTGGAAGCGCTGCATGTCATCAATCGTCTGAGCTTCGGACCGGCTCCCGGCGATGTGGCGAGGGTCACGGCCATGGGCATCAATGCCTATATTGATGAGCAGTTGCACCCGGAACGCCTGGCGGAGCCGGAGGCGCTCACCCGACGGCTTGCCGCCCTCGAACTGGCAGGAGCCTCCCAAGGCGAGCTGGTCCAGCGCTTTCGGCGGGCGACCGGGAAAAACAGCGATGACAAAGAGGCCACCAAGGCAGAACGCCAGGCGTTTCACCACCAATTGAACGAGGAAGCGGCTACGGCACGCCTGCTGCCCGCCCTGCAAAGCCCGCGGCAATTGCA
>JAGWUW010000315.1 GCA_028868235.1 Betaproteobacteria bacterium
GCCTGCTACGATGCGGTTCGATGGCAACGCCATTGATTTGCGCATCCGGGAATCTCCGAACTGCGGTAGCGACAACATCCTGAAAGGCCAGTCTTACCGAGTCAATGCTGGCGATATTGAGCCGGCTCCCCCCCTCCTCAACCTTGGACGACAAGTTAGGGCAATCTACCCTCATATCCACCGGCAAGCCGATCTGCTCGGCGATGAACATGGCTTCAGTGGCATTATGGGCGATCATGGCCGGTTGTACGGAAATCCCGAAGGAATGCAGCAACGTGCGGGTTTCCATCCCGGACAGCACCTGACGATGTTCGCCGAGAAGCGCATCCATCAAGGGTTTGGCGTTATTCGCACCAGTCTGTTCCAAGTTTTGGCTCGCTCCGGGTGTCTGGAGCAGGAGTTTCTGATTCTGGTAGTACTTGGAAATGCTGTGGAACAACTCGATCACCGTATCCGGCGTCAAGAAGACTGGAATGCCGGCATCTTCGAGAATCTTGCGGGCTTCGGTAACCTGTTCGCCCCCCATGAAACAGCAGCACAGCGTAATGCGTTGATTGCGCACGATCTCAACGATGCCTGCGGCTACCGACTTGGGCTGTGCCATCGCGATAGGGGACAGCACCACCAGAATGGCATCGACGCTGACATCTCGTGCCAGAGCCTGAATGGCTTGCAGATACCGCTCCGGGGTTGCGTCACCCCCCAGATCAATAGGCACGCGACCGGCCCAATCGTGCGGCACAAATTTCTTCATGGCAGAGATGGTCTCCGGTGCCAATTCTGGCAAAGGGATACCCAGAGTACGGGCGCAATCAGCCGCCATGGCAGCGGGGCCGGTACCGTTACTGATAATCGCGAGTTGGTTGCCGCGCGGGTGAAAACCCGAGGCAAGCGCCTGGGCGGCATGAAACAACTGGCTGATGCTCTGAACCCGAACCACGCCTGCTCGGCGGACCGCGGCATCGAACACCTCGTCGTCGAGCTCGGTTTGTCCCGAAACCAAATCCGGAAATTGTTCGGCACCATGGTTCCCCGATTTGAAGAGGATGACCGGTTTTACGCGAGCGGCAGAACGTAGGGCGCTCATGAATTTGCGAGCGTTCCTCACCCGCTCGACATGGAGGAGGATGTAACGGGTTCTGTCGTCGGATACCAAGTAATCGAGAATCTCCCCAAAGTCCACATCCATGGCAGCCCCGAGCGCAACCGCCGACGAAACGCCAATTTTGTTCAGGGTAGCCCAGTCCAGCACAGCGGCACACATCGCGCCGGACTGGGTAACCAGGGCCAAGTCACCGGGCAAGGTGGCAATTTCGGTAAACGTGGCGTTCAAGGAAATACAAGGACGAAGTATCCCCAAGGATTTCGGCCCCAGAATACGCACACCGAAGTTGCGGGCCGCATCCCTGATCCGTCTCTCCAGCGTGGCACTACCCCCTCCTGCGCTCGCCGGGTTGGAAACAACAATCAGATGCTGCACACCCGCCTTGCTGCACTGCTCGATGATCAGGGGAATCGTTCGGGGAGCGGTAGTGACAATGGCCAGATCAACGCGACTGCCAATTTGTTCGATAGTCGGCACGCAGGTTTGCCCGAGAATCTCGTCATGCTTGGGATTGACGGCCCAAACTTTGCCTTTGAAGCCGTTGGCCAGAATATTCCGGAGAATTACATGGCCAATAGAGCCCTCCTTCTCGGATGCGCCAATAATCGCCAGCGACAGCGGTTCGAGCAGGGAATTGAGGTAGTGGGTACGCAGCATGGTCGAGCCCGGTAACAGTTGTCCAATTACGATACCATTTTCTTAAAATTTTTACATTTTTTGTAACACAACTATCCACCCTGCCTTGTCAAATGATAACTATGACAACTTCTGTACTCTGGCGAATTCACCTAGCGCTCGTCGCGTCGAGTGACGTTTTGACCGTACTGCAGCGGATTTCGCCATCGGCGTAGTGTTTTCGAGAGAGGCTTCCTATCCAAGCTGCGTGGCGAGAAATTCCAGCAAGTCACGGCAACATGACCGAGCACAAAGAACGAGCCTTGACAGTAATTGCCTAGACAACTATATTACTGCCTAGGCAATTACCACTTAGGCAATAATCAGATGACAGGCAGCACCAAACCCATCTTCTACGACGGCAACGACTACAAGCTCAACGACAGTATCGGCTACCTGATGCGGCAGATTGTTGCCACCGTATCGCTCATCACCGACGAGCGCATGGCCGAGCACGGCCTTACCGATGCTCAGTGGAAGCCGCTGCTGATGATCCAGCAAGGGCAGTGCAAGACCGCTGCCGAGTTGTCGCGGATGACCTGCTCCGATGCCGGTGCCGTCACCCGCATGCTCGACCGCGTCGAGGCCAAAGGTCTGGTCCAGCGCACGCGTTCCTCGGAAGACCGACGGGTGATCAATATCGGGCTGACCGAGGAAGGCAGCCGCTCAGCGGCGGTGGTCCCCCATGTCCTCGCCGACGTTCTCAACTCGGTGCTGACCGGCTTCACGGAAGCCGAAGCACAGGAACTCAAGGGGATGCTCCAGCGCATCCTCGCCAATGCCCGCCTGCTGCGTGACGGTGACGCCGCAGCCCGGGGATGACACGATGTCTATCGGCAGCTGTTTCCGGAGGCCAAGATGAATTCACGATCCCATGTTCGCACCCAACTCACGACTTTGATTCTGGCCATGACCCTGGCTGGCTGCGCCAGCTTCGCCAACATTGAGCCGGCGGCCAAAACTGTTGTCCCAGCTACGCTGGGTACCGCCGACTCACCGATCAAATGGCCGGCGACAGGATGGTGGCGCCAATTCGACGATCCGAAACTGGACGCCCTCATCGAGCGGGCCTTGGCCGGTAACCCCAACCTCCAGCTGGCCGCGGCCCGGGAGGCCAAGGCTCGCGCGGTCGCAGGCAGTACCGAAAGCGCCCTCTGGCCCCAAATTAATGCCAGTGCCGACAGCACCCGCCAACGCCTGAGCGAATTCGGCACGACGCCGCCCCCCTTTGCCGGTACGACGCAGAACATCAACCATGCCGGACTCAACGCCGGTTGGGAACTCGACTTCTTTGGCCGCAATCGCGCCGCCCTCGACGCCGCCCTGGGCCAAGCACGCGCCGCCGAAGCCGATGCCCAGGCCGCTCGGATACTGCTGGCCAGCAACGTGGCCCGTAGCTATTTCGGCCTCGCACGCCTGCTTGAACAGCGTGAAGTAGCGCGGGCAACCCTGGTCCAACGGGAAGCGATCCTGCAACTGGTAAACAGCCGGGTCGAGGCGGGAATCGATACCAAGGTCGAACTGCGCCAAGCCGAGGGCTCACTTCCCGAGATCCGGCGCGACATCGAATCCCTGAATGAGCAAATCGGGCTGGCCCGTCACGCCTTGGCCGCCCTCTCCGGCCAGGGCC
>JAGWUW010000018.1 GCA_028868235.1 Betaproteobacteria bacterium
CGCCCTTGAAGCCCTTGCCGTCCTTGACCGGGCGCTTCGTGGCCATGTACCACTTGACCTCGTGGCCCGCTTGGGCGCAGAGGTAAGCGAAATCCAGCCCGCATCGGTCAGCGTCGATAATCAAGACTCTCATTCGTCGTCTCCCTCTCCGCACTCGCCCTGGAAGTTGCCCTCGTCGTTCGGGAACCACTCTTCGGCGTCGTCGCTCTGCATCTGGTCGATCAGGGCGCTGCGGTCCTCTTCTGGCATACTTGCGGACATGCACTGGACCACGCTCGCCGGAAAAGCGCTTTCCCCTTTCTTCACCCTGCTGGTGATCTGGCTGCTCGGCCTGCCACGAATTGGGTGCGCCGGCGCATGCCTGAGAGCGTGGCGAAGCGGTGGCTCCTGATCCATAGCGAGCAGAACCCGCGCGTATGCGGTCTGGTCGATCTCGATTGTCGTGTTGATGTATGCGTGCATCGTCTGGGCTACCTGGCCTTAGCGGTTGAGTTGGTAAGTCGCGCCGCCGACGGACACCGGCGGCAGTCCGCGGCGCCCCATCGTCGAAAGCGCTGACAGCGGCATGCGCCATGCGCTGCTCTGCTGAGCTGCCTGCGCGGCGCGATAGGCAGCCGGATCCACCAGCATTGATGCCAGCCTTGACTGAACCCGCTTCTCGATCGGATCTGCCGCCAGGCTGACCCATCGGTTCGCGGCAACATCGGCCAGCGTTCCCTCGGCCCAGCTCTCGGGAAGCCCCAGCGGCCCCATGATTCGGCGCAGCGCGTTCTTGCCGGCGAGGTATTGCGCCGTCGGACTTCCCGGCACCTTCGCCGCCTCGATGGCCTTCGTCTCTCTGCCGAGGTCGAGGCCAAGGTTCACCAGCAGGTTCTGCTGGTCGGTGGTCAGGATGTCGGACAGCTTCGCCCCCTTGAAGCCGGTGGCTTTCTGTGCCATTACGTCGCCTTCCTTGAGGGCCTGGGCGAACTTCTGTGGCGTGGCTCGCTCGGCGCCAAGATCGGACAACGCCGGGATCAGCTTGTCGTAGAGGTAGCGACCGATCTCCATGCGGTTGATCGGCTTCGACGCTGCCGCATACTCTTCTCTGGCGGCCTGGTAGGCAGGGCTCAGCTTGTCCATGACGGTCAGTAGCTGGTCCTTCGTGCCCATCAACAGGCGCACCTGGTTGTTGTTGCCTGCTGCCTTGGCCGCCGCGATCTGATCGTCCATGGCCATCTTCGTGTAGTGCAGACCTTTGATGGATCCCACCTCGGATTTTTTTAGGCTGACGCCTTCCTCCTTGGCGAGCTTCAGCGCCGTGTCCTGCGCTTCCTGAATTGACGGACGCTTCAGTAGCTGCGTGACTTGCCCCTTCAGCCATGTGGTCATCGGCTCCATCGGCTTGTCGAAGGCTTCCTTGTAGAGCCGATTCGCTGTGGCATCTCGCACGGCCTCTGCGGCTTCCTTCTCGCCCTGCTGGCCAGCGACCGACAGCAGAGCATCCTTGCGCGCTGCCAGTCGAGCCGTGCGTGCGTCAGCGAAGGCGTTGGCCGTCTCAGGTGAAGCTGCCTGCGCAGCGCGCTGGAGCTGCGCTACGCCCGGGTCGCCAGTGACCTCCGCCAGAGAGGCGCGCGAGCCTGGGATCATCTCTGCAGGACCCGGCGTCTTCAGCGCTGCGGGATCCTTCGCAAAGCGGCCTATTACGTCCATAGCGAGGCGATCCTGGCCCGAGGCCGTGAAGGGATCGACCAGAGCCTTGTAGATCGATGGCACGGCGCGTGCGGCGCCTGTGACGCCACCAGAAAGCACGCCGGCAGTCAGCGCGTTGTCGGCGCGCTCGCCCCAGCTATCGGCCGGCTGCGCGGCACCGTAAAGGCCACCGTAGGCTGCGGCGCCGAGGACGGTGTTCGCACCTGGCAGAATGGCCGTGGGAGCTGCCAGCGCCACGTTTCCGGCAAAGTTGCCAGCGGCGCCGGCGGTCGTATTCATCAGCGGCGCGTTGAACTTGCGATCGGCCTCTACTTCGCCGGGTGCGGTGCCGCCAATCTTCTCCGGCAACATTGAGCGCACGCCCATGCCGACATCGTGGAACGCCTTCCCGGCACCAGCCAGCGCCAGTTCGGTGTTGCTCATGCCTTCGGTCGGGTCGATGTCGCGCGCCGTCGGCGGGCGCTTTCCGCGTGTGTCCTTGTCGAACTGCTGCCAGGCTTTGTCGTTGTCATCCTTCGACACGCGCGGCGCGATGACCTGCTCGAAATACTGCTTGCGCGCCTGGTCCTTCTGTTCCGGTGCCAGCTTCCGGTATCCCTCGCTCTTCGAGACCTCCGACCACGGCTTCGGCTGCTCGGTCTTCAGTTGCACGTACTGGCCGCGCATGTTGGTGACCATGCCATCCTTCGGCAACTCGCCCTCGATGGTGACCGGGATCATACGGATGCCGGCCTCCTTGGATGCCAGCGCGCGGTGCCGGCCGTCCTGCTCGGTGATCTTGCCGTCCTTCAGCTTGAAGCTCGGCACCTCGTTGATCGGCTCGCCCTTCTTCAGCGATTCTGACAGCGCCTTCGCCTGCGGCCCCGCCTTGGCGTCTTTCATGGCTGGGCTCATGTCGAGGTACTGATCCGGCGACATCCAGACAACATTGCCAGCTACGGACTCAGGGGAAAATCTGACGTTATCGGCCATGGCTCATTTCCACATGTACGAGAAGTCGACGGCGTCCTGCACGTCATCGGCATCGGTGCGGTCGCCACCCTTGAGCGGTGTATCGAGCGATTCCTTCGCCAGCGTGACGATGCGGCGGATCACCTTCAGTTTGGTCTCGACGGCGCCCTTGGCATCGCCAGGTACGGGCACCAGCTTCTTCGCTTCGTTGATCTTGGCGTCGGACACTACGCCGCGCCCCATGGATTGGATCGAGGCGATGGCCATGGCGAACCGGTTGGCCAGCGCGTCATATTCCTGCTGCTGCTCGGGCGTGACCTTGCGCTTGAAGAAGCGCGTCAGCGCGTTGCCTTCGTGTTCGTCGCCGAAGAATGCCGAGGCCTTGTCGGTCTTCAGCTTCTCGATCTGGTCTAGGCCGTAGTTGATCTCCTTCATGTCCAGCTCGACGGACGCACGCATGGCGGGGTTCATCTTGCCGCCGATGGTGGTACCGCCCTTGAACGCCGGCCCGCCCGGGATCGGCTCCAGCTCGCCGGGCTTGTCCTTGTTGTAGCGGTAGCCCGCTGGCGGCTTCGATCCGCCCGCGGCGATCTCGGCCATGCGCCGCTCGGATGCTGATTGATGCCGTTCCGTCTCGCGGTTGTGCCGCTCCGTCTCGGCTTCCTTGTCCTCGGCGCGCTTGTCGGCCTTCTTCTTCTCTTCGACCGCCAGCCAGTCCTTGTACTTGATGACGTTCGCGCGAGCGCGGTTCGGATCGAAGGTCGGGTTGAACTTGCCGACCTCCTCTTCGGAGAACACGCCGGAGCCCGACAGGCGCTGCATTTCACCGCTATAGGTCTCCTGTGCCAGCGCGCGGGCTTGTGCCTCGGGGATGCCTTTGTCGATGGCCTGGTCGTAGGTTAGTAGCGCCGCTTCAGAACCCTCGCGGCCCATGTCCATCTTCATCTTCAAGATCTGCATGCGCTTCTCGTCCATGCCCGCCTGGTGCATCTGCTGACTCTGGATTTGGCCGCGCAGCTGCATGCCCATGGCCGGATCGATCTGCATCACCCGGTTCAGCGCCTCCGGTGTCGGGTTACCGGTCGCGTCCATGCTCGCCTGATCGGCGAAGATCGAGCGTAGCGCGTTCTGCGCCTGCTGCTTCTGCTTCTGCTGATTCATCGCCATGGCGAACTGCGCCATGCTCATCATATTCTGGGGGCTGTTGGCGCCAATGTTTCCAGCGGCCAGGGGGATCGAGGCATCTATCGTTGCCATGTCAGCCCCCCATCAGCGATACAGGCGGCATCTGGCTCGTCTCCAGCCCCGCCAGCGTCCAAGTACTCGGCGCCATCGGCGAAATCATGCCAGCGCCTGACGAGCTATTCAGCATCTGCTGGAACATGTAGTTTTGCATGGCGCCGTTGATGCCATTCGAGAGCGCATTTGCCGATCCAACCATGCCGGCCGCAGTGGCATTGCCGGCGCCGATGATGTTGCTGCCGATCTGATTCGCGGTATTCATTCCCATGTTGCCGACGCCAGCAGCGGCGTTCTGGCCCATGCCGGAGATGTTCCCGATCCTGTTGTAGAGGTTGTTCTGGTTTTGCGTGTAGGCGTTGTACTGGTTCCAGAAGTCGCCCATGGCTTGGTTTTGCGCGTAGTCGGAAAGGGCCTTCAGGGTATTACCTGTCATCCCCGTTGCGGAGGCATTGTTGATGATTGCGTTCTCCCCCTGCTGCGTCAGCCACTTCGCGTACGGCGACTGCTGGTAGTCGGCCATCGTGAACGGCTTGTTGATCGCGCTGCCGGTATTGATCGAGCCGTCGGGATTGAACATCAGATTCCCCAGCGACGACATCGCCACATTGCCGCCCGCCATCCACGGTTTCAGGTTCTGCTGCATCTGGTTGAACATCTGCAGCTGCGTCTGGCTTGCCTGCTGCGCGGCCTGCGTCTGGGCGTCGGCCGCCGTGCTGGCGGCATCGCTGCCGAATAGCCCGCCGATCACACTACTGGCGATGATTCCAAGTCCGAAGCCCATGGCGGTCTCCTATGCGGCCTTCTTGAGGCAAAAACGGTGTTCAAAGGGGCGGAACAGATCGCGCAGCACGCCGGCCTTCTCGGCTTGCTTGTCAAGGCTGTGGCTGTAGTCCGCTTGGATGTTCATGTGCGCGAGCTGCTGGAACTGCGCGCGGTCGAAGTATTGCGATGGCATCAAATGCCCCCAGACGCGCTCCATCACGCCGATGTCGCCGAGCTGGTCGAAGTCGACGCACATCACCAGCGGGTGATTGCGCCAGCGGCGCAGCTCGTCGAGCAGCACCTCGCAGTAGTTCGTCAGCACGATGCCGCGCTTCAGGATCGAGCGCTCGACGGCGGCCAGGTCACGGTCGATGATCAGCGTGCGCGGCTTGATCTCGGCCATGATCCAGTCCATGAAGAAGCCCATTGCCGAGTCGGACACGCCGACGTAGCGGTACTGGTCGGAGTGCCACAGCGCGCGAAGATCATCAAGCTGCGTGATGTCCTGGATCGGCTCATGCCGGCAGAACGTCTGCGTCGTCGAGGTAACGACGGACATCCACGCGGTCTTGCTGCGCGGCAGGCTAGTGATCAGGAACGGATCGCTCATCTAGCTCACCTGGATGCCGGAAATAGTCATGTTGATGGCGCTGATGACGCTGGCCTGGGCATAAACCTGATCTCCCGTAATCAGTTCCAGACCCGCCAATTCTGGCGACACATAGGACTCTCCCGCTTGAAGAGTTCGCGCATTGATGATCTGGTTCGTGGTGGACACTGCCCCTCCTTGAGGCACGATGTTCACCGTAATGGTGACCGAGCTACCTGATGTATTTGAAAACACCGCGCGTTTGACAACTTGAGTAACACCCGTTCCGACAGATGATCCGTATGCAGCGCTGGTATTTGTCAGCATAGTGGCAGCCACGATTTTGATTAGTTTGACAGTCATGATGTCTCCTTACGCGGCGATGAGCCCGATCCCTTTCAGGTCGATAATGAGTTGCGCCACAGCCTTAGCGAGATTGGTCAGCGTTATTGTTGTCGCGTCAAATGACCCTTGTCGTGCGCCGTTGATCGGCGTTCCGTAGCCAATCGGCGGGGCCGTAGGTGCAACGTTGTTGCAGCCGAAATAGCTTGTACAGCCAATCGTCCCAGTTACCGAAGCACCACCGCTTGAGGCAGTTACGATCTGAACGTTATTGACCTGCATATACGAATTGGTCGTTCCGTTTATAGAGGTCAATGACCCATTCGTTACGAATGCGTGATTGGTAGTACCAGGTATGACATTCGTCGAATAGATGGCACCATATGCGCCACCGGCGTAAGGCTCGAAGATCAGTCCGGTGGTGCCAGTGCCCAGCGCGAGCGCTGCGCTGTCTGTCAAGACCATCAAGGGCGTTGATACGCCGCCTACCCGCTTGCACCAACGTTTTGTCCAGCCGGTGCCATCGCAGAACAATTCGTCGACCTGCTGCACATTCGTATTCGTTGATATGAAGAACCCTGCTATTGACGAGGGCAGCGATGCATAGGGACCAGTAGCACTAAATCCGCCATTTGAACCGAGTCCCGCAAGGAACGTCTGGAACTTATCAAGGCGCGCGATCTGATTCGCGGGCAGGCCGTTTGATTCCTCATCGCCTTGTCCCATCAACAATGAATCCTGCATCGCTTGAACCATATCAGCCAAGGTCTGAATTTCATCCGACATCTGTGCCAGGCGTTCAAGCGTGTCGGACTTATCCAGTAATGAGGGAAGAAACACACTCACCGCGTCGTCGACGTGCCCAACTAGCTCAACCTCGGGAATACTGTTGCTTTGCCCTGATCCTGCCGTCTGAAATATATTGTTCAGGAAGAGGAACCACTCGCGCGAAATCTCCCCAGTCTTCGGATCGGCGAAAGGCACACGCGGCGGGATGATTGAATAGCTCACGACGCTTCCATTTCTGCGCCGATCAGCGCTGCGCGCACCGGGTCGCTGCTGCTGACTTCGAAGATGCGATCGAGGCCGCTATTGCGCCGCGTGCTGCCGAGTCGATTCCACTTCACGCGCTGCGCGGTGGCGCCGGTCGTCCCCCAGGCAGCCAGATGCTCATTGCTCCATTTGTGGCCGCCGTCATCGCTCCAGCGCAGTACGATCTGCGGATTCGTACCGGCCGGAACGGTGATGCCGGTTTCCAGATCGAGGCGCAGGGAGTCGAAGCGGATCGGCTTGTCGACGGCCTTACCAGACGGCAGCGCGCGCCAGCTGCGCACCCACTTCCGCGGCAATCCGTTGTCGGTGTAATTCTCCAGGTTGAAGCTGTACAGGTTGCCGCTCGCATAGTCGCCGATCACATGGAGACCGTTGAAGAAGGCGTAGGCGTTGCCGGCGTGGCGCGTGAATTGGCCAGCTGAGAATCCTGCGCGCTGGTGCCACAGACCTGTCGTCGCGTCATAGCACCAGGTCACGTTCGCCGTCGGGAAGGTCAGCACGTAGAAAGTGTGGCCGGCATCCTGGTAGCTGTAGCCGATGGCGTCGGCGATGGTGGCGTAACCCTTCAGCGCGGCCTCGATGGCGTGCGTGGAGATGCGCTGCGGCTGGTAGCCCTTGCTGAGATACACCACGCCTTGTCCGCCGTCGCTCTGACCGAGCCACACCAGGCCCTCGCCCATCTTGCAGATTGACCACGGCGCCGCGCACCCGGTCTCGATGAAGACACCTGTCAGTCGCTGAAACGCGAATCCCGAATTGCCCGCGTTGATCCAGACCTCCGTCGAAGACGTGCCGAACAACCAGACTTCACGGTGAATGTCGCCCAAGCCGACGATGGGATCGGGCTTGCCGTCGGCGGTGCCGAAGTTGAGTGCCTGCCAGGTGATCAAGTCCTTGTAGTTGCTCTGGTACCAATAGCCGGTGCCGAGCGCATTGACGATGCCGAATCCGTCCTGATAGTTCGCCACCATCGGGCCAGTGAATGGCAGAGACAGCGTGACGAAGCTGGTGCCGTTCCAGCAATACCCGGCGACACCATCGAAGACCGCCACCTGTGAGCCATTGTCGATGATGCTAACCGGGCCACTTGCCGTTTGCAGGGTGCCTAGCAAAGCGCCGGCCCATCCTGCTGTTACAGCATAGAGCCCACTACCGGAGACAACATACAGATTCCCACCCTGCATAGTGTGCTCGCCTCGGATCGGGCCGTTGCCAAGCGTCGTCAGCAGGTCTAGGCCTGGCACGCCATAGAAGCCGCCGACCTCTTTGCCTTCCTTCGTCTCGATCAGCTCAGGGTACAGATTGATGCACCGCTGCCCGGCCAAGTTGGTCGAGCGCGAGCTGTACGCCGAGCCGAGGAAGGGCGTCTTCATGACCGGTTATCCCGGTAGATGTTGTACGAGCCGGCGCCCTTGGCGACGATCTCATTCGCATAGACCGCCTCGACCGGCTTGATGTTGGCGCGCTTGATGTTGCCCTTCGTCTCGCGCGCCAGTTCCTTGATGTCGGGATCGAGCTGCGCGCCGTTGAAGTAGGGCTTCATCCGCACCGTCAGGTTGAACTGAATCGCGTCCTGGTAGCCGGGCGGAAAGTTCATCACCGTCGACAGGTTGGCGAACTGCGTCAGGGGCGTGTAGCTGTCCCAGAACAGCGTGTAGTTCAGCAGCGGTGTCGGGAAAATGTTGATGATGCCGAGCGGCATCTGCGAGTCGTAGAACAGCGTGTCGGGAATGTTCGACGTGGTGGTGCGGTTCCCGATGCCGTTCCACTGATCCTTCTGCACCACGTTGACCGGGAAGTTGTTGCCCAGCGCGTCCTGCAGGTAGGCGGCGCCGTAGCCCTCGATGATGTCCTGCGGACGCGACATGTTGAAGTTACCGCCCGTGCCGATCGTGTAGGCGGTCTTGCCAGGGACCAGCGCCCCGCTCTGTTCCAGGATCGCAAAGCACATCAGCGACTCGATGCTCCACGCATCGAGCATGCCGTTCAGCACCCAGAGGCCGCGCTCGATGTCTGCATCGGAGACGGTCTCGCCGGAGCTATAGACGCCAAGCTGTTCAAGCGAGGCCTGGATCAGATCGCGGGCGGTGGTCATGGTCTACTCACGCCGCGACAGCAACGGGGTCAGCAGGAGCCACGCGCGTGCGCTCCTTGACGCTCTTTTTCGCAGAGGAGGCATCGGCCACATTGCCGATCAGCATGTCTTCTTCCTCGCGGCTATTCACGATCTTGTCGCCGACCCACTTCGGATACTCCTGAAAGGAATAGTCGGTCGGCTCGACGGAAGCCCGCGCCTTTTCGTAGGCGTTCGGATCGGATCGGCCGGACGCCTGATAGCCCTTGGCCAGGTATTCCTCCTCCTGGTCACGGTTATGCACGGTGACCGGTTGGAACTTCGCCGGCATGCCGTGCTCAGGCACATGACGCTGCATTTGCTCGTTCCACTGCGAGACGACGGCGGGTGCTTCTGCAGGGTGGCTCAGAACCTTCGGATACTCCTGAAAATGGGCATTCATTGCGCAGCTCCTTCGGTGGGTTGCGGGGATGCGGCGCCCTCGGTAGCCGGAGGAGCGGATTCCTCAGCGGTAGCCGGTGCGGTGTCCGGGTCGCTGGTCGATGCGCCGCTGCCGGTGTTTTCTGCCACCGCCGGCTGGGCTGACTCGATTGTTACTGCGGGAGCGGCGGTGGCGGCACTGGCCGTGCTGGCGCTTTCATCGGCGGCGGGACTCTGGGGCGCCGCCGGAACCACGACAGCCGCAGACGCTTGCGCTGCGCCAGTGATCGCGGTTTCCTCTTCAGCGGTCTGCACGACCTTGCCGCCGACCCATTTGGGGAACTCCTGCGGAACGTATTTGTACAGCTCGTCGCTAAGCCTTTCGATGTGCTCGTGAAAGGATTCGGCGATCGCCTTCTCCTCCTCTTCGGCCTTGTCGACCATTTGGTGCCACAGATCAGCAAGTTTCATGGTTGCCTCCGTCTAGGTGGTTACGAATGGGTCCATCTCGGACCACTGGTTATCGGAAGCGAACAGCGCAGCCTCCTGGGTGGAATCCGCGACGAACGTCTGCCCATTGGTGGGGTGATACATTGCACGCGGATAGGTCGGCGACACGGTGCCGGCAGTAGCTGGAGGCACGGTCTGGGTACTCTGGTCCGGGTTCAGCGGGTTGTTGCTCATCGGTAGCCCCATGGTCTCGTCCTTGGAAAATGGCGGGGATCCGCGAAGACCCCCGCCGCAGCGTCACGACTTGATGAGGCCCAACGTCTTCAGCGCGGCGACGACGTCACCCAGCGTGTATGCCGTAGTGCCGATCGAGCCGTCGAAGGTGGTGTTGATGAAAACCGCCGTGGTCGAGCCGGCCGCCACCGTGTGGACGTTGGTTGCCGCGGTCGGCTGCGTCGTCGGGGTCTGGCCGAAGAAAGCGACCTTGTCCGGCGTGCCGACCGAGTTGTTGACGCCGCCAAGTTGCGTGCCCTGGCTGTTTCCGTCGGACAGTTGGCGCGGAGCTGCAGAAGTGCTGGTAGGCATGATGGATCTCCTATGAGTTCAGATGAAGAATCTGGGCGAGGTGTGGATTGCTCCACTGCTTCTCGCGTCCCGCCGCGATCTGCTCCTTGATCGTCTGCATGAACAGTTCGGCGCCCTGGCGAACCATGGCGGGGCCGACCGCCAGAAGGCGGCCGTCCCGGGTCTCGACGTTCACTTGGAAGAGCGGCTGTTTCATCGCGACGGGCTCCGTTGGTTAGTTGGTCAGGCGGCAGCCCAGCTCGGGGTAGAACGTCGCCGTGCCGTACAGAACATCGATGCGGCACGGGAAGACATCGTTGTTGATGTCATAGGCCCGAATGACGCGCAGGCTGATGTTCTTGTAGGTCTCGCGCGCGGCGAAATCGACGCCCTGAGGCAACTCCAGCGGTACGGTGACCAAGCCGAAGCAGTCGCGCACGAATCCGATGTTCTGCGCATACGAGTTGCTGGCGGTGCCCTTGACCGTAATCGCGGCGCCGTTGGCCGGCGAGTTGGAAACGGTCTGGTAGGCGCCCGAGGTGGTGATCGCCGGGTAGATCGAGATGGACGAGTTGCCGGCGCCGTCGGAGTTCGCCGCCGCCGTCACCACGAAGTTCTGCAGGCTGTTGGTGCTCTGGCGGTTCTTCGGGTTGATGGCATAGACACCCGCGATGGTGAACACGTCACCGACGTTGAGCAGACCGGTGATGCTGGCGGTCCAGCCGTTGGTGACGAGCGTGGCGCCCGTCTGGCCGGCGCCATTGACCACACCGCTGCCAGCGTAGGCGCCGACGGTCTGCGCCTGCACGTTCTGGTCCATGTAAATCTCGAAATTCGCGATATTGGCTAGGAAGCCCTTGAGGGCAGGCTCGGCCACGCTCTTGACGTACAGCGTCGACAGAGCGTTCGCCATGGACCAATAGGCGGCGGGGTTCAGGATCAGCGTGCGGCCGTCCTGCGGCACACCACCTTCGTCCATGCGCTGGCCGATGGCAGCTAGGGCGGCGAAGGAGTTGGGCACGGTGCCGGGGGTGCCGACTTGGTTGAACACCTGGTTATAGTTGGTCAGCACGTCGTAGTCGATCTGGTTCGCCAGTTCGGCCATAGCCGGCTTGAGGTAGCGCTCGCTGAACTCCTCAACCGTCAGCGTCAGATCTTGAGAGGTGAACTGGAAGTCGACGTGCTTCTGGTTGCTGATGGTGATGCTCGTCGAAGGCTCGGCGATGTCCTGCACTTGCAGACCGGGACCGCTGGAGACCTTGAACTTGTTGGGCTTGCGGACGGTCAGGCTCGAACCGATCTTGACGAATTGGTTCTCGAACTGACGATTGACCTTGCCGGCAGCGACAAGGTTGTTTTCGAGGATCACCAGCGATTCCTTGCTGATGACGCTCGGGGTGAGTAGTTGTTGGCTCGACATGGCGGGCTCCTATGCAAAGTTGGTGTGAATGAAGCGTTTGCCCGGCATCGCCGGTTGGAAGCCCGCTGCCCACGGTGGGCCGCCTGATTACCGCCAGGCGGAGCGGTTTGCTACCTGCGCCTCAGCGTGTGCCGGTGCGCAATTCCTTCTTGCGGCGTGCCGCGTACTCTTCCATCGACTCTTCTTCCGGTCCCTTTGGCGTGGCATCGGCACGGCTGCCTATGGGCTTGGGAGGCTCGGGGGCTTTTGAGAACTCGGGCGCCGGCACTTTCAACGATGCAGCCAACAAACCCATCTCGAACACGGCCTGTGCCGGCGGCAGCGATGCAATGCGCGCGGCGATCTCCGGGTTCTTGCCGAGGTGGTAAGCGATCTGCGGGCCGTTCGGCGCGGTGATGATCGCGTGCGCCATCGGCATGCTGATCTGCACATCGGGAGATTCAGCCACTTCGGCGTAGTCAGGCATCTCAGCGATGGCTTTCTCGCGGCGGCCTTCCCAACCCTTGCGCATGACTTCCTGCTGCTGCTGGACGCTCTCCTGGACGCGCTTCGATTCGGCATCAGCCAGGGCAGTCGCGGAGGCGCGGCGCGATGACCACTCTATGAGGGCATCGTCATACGCAGCAGGATCCTCGAACTGCTCTCGGCTTGGGCGCGGATCGTTGTCGTCGATCTGATCGCTGGCGGTCTTGGCTGGCTTGCCGGTGGACTGCTCCAGCGCCTTCAGTGCTTGATCAAGTCGCGCCTGGGCCTCGTTGGCTTTCTGCTCTGCCTCGCGCCGGCGGTTGCGCTCCTTGGTGATCTCTGCCTTCATCCAGGGCGGCGTCTTATCGTCGCCCTTTCCGTCATCTCCATGAGGATCGTCTGCGGCCGGCTTCGGATCAGCGGACGGTGCCGGGTCGGCGGGTGCCGGCGGCGTGGCGTCATCCTTCGGGTCAGCAGGCGCAGCGGGTGCTGCAGGCTCGGCCGGAGCAGCTACCGGCATGTCCGACGTTGCGGACAGCGCGGGGCCTTGCTTGCCGATGTTCTGGTTCATGGTGAGAGCGAGTGGATCTGGCATGGTGTTGCTCCTCTAGCCCGCCAATGGCGGTGGTGTCCCGGCAGGTCCCGCCGGTTGGGTGATGCTGGTAACTGCTGCGGTAATCGCCTGTTCGAGGCGCTGACCGATCTTGTCGTTGAGGGAGTCCTCGGCCTTCTGTAGGATCGCGTAGAGCTTCGCCTCGAAGTCCTTGTTGATCTTGTCCTGCGCCACGGCGCGGTCGGCCTGCTTGTCGTTGAGTGCCGCCATGAGCTGCTGGCGTTCGCTCGACAGCTGCTTGACCTGGGCATCCATGGCCTGAATGACGGCCTGCACTTGCGGCGGGATGTCCTTCTGGTCGGGTGTGAGCAGGTTCGCCGGCACAGCCTTGGCGAGGCGGCGGGCCATCTCGTCGGCACCGGGCCAGTCCTGGTTCTTGGCGATGAGGTCGGCCACCAGCTGCGCCACGTTCGGCATCGCCTTGGCGAAGGCCATCATCGACTCGGCGGCCTCGATGCGCTTCGTCGCGTAGCTCGGGCCGATGGTTACGGTGACGCTGTACTTGCCGGCCTTCGGATTGAACACCTTCAGCGTCTTGCCGTCCTGTCCCTTGGTCTCGGTGTACGCCTTCTCGGCATGCGGGTCGATCTGGATCACTTCCTCGCTGTCATCCTCGCGCAGGACGGTGACGTAGCGCTTGGTGTCGAGGTAGTGCGGGGCGAGGTCGATCAGGATGGCGCCGGTGTGCTTGAGCGCACGCGCGAGGTTGTCCACGTAATGGAAGCTGCCGAGGTCACCAGAGCGGCGCAGCTCGCGGATGGCGCGGCCGCTCTCGTCGTGCATGCGCTCGTTCATCGTCGCATCGAAGCGGATGCCGGTGGTGGCCATCATGTCCTGCGCAGCGCCCAGCTTGGCCTGCACGATGCCCTGCGGCGAACCGGCGAAGGGCTGGCGCTGCGGCGGAGGCGCGGGCTTACCGCTGACGCTTGTCCCCTTGTAAAGCAGGTAGGGGTAGCTCTTGGTGTTGGCTTGCTTCCACTGCTGCTCGTGGCCTTCGACCTGGCCTTCCTCCATGATGAAGGGGGCCTTCGGAGCCAGCGCGATCATCTCGGTCTCGGCAGTGCTCCAGTAGTTGTACATCCGCATCGGGTCCTTGGCGAAGCGGATCAGGCCCGAGTAGCGCACCTTGCCCTGGATGTCCATCTCGTCGCCGATGACCTTGACGATCGGCACGTAGCGGCCCGGCCAGGGCTTCGTGTCAAGGATGTCCTTGGCGGTGAGCTTGTACCAGGTCTGCTTGTAGCACTCGGCCTTGCGGCGCTTCAGAACCTTCATGCGTCCGTCAGCGATGGCCTGCTTGATCTCAGGCGACAGATCGTCCTCAAAGCCGACGTGCCCGTTCTCCAGGGCCACCAGGTCGCGCAGCTCCAGCTCGATCTCGTAGTACTCGGCGATGCGGACGGTCTTCTGATCCATCCATGCCTTCATGTCCTCACCGATGCCTGACTGGCTCCAAGGCATCGGATCGGCGTGCGGGTGGGTGTGCTCGAACTCCTCGCGCGGGATCATCTCGGTGACGAAGCCATAGCGGCAGTCGGCACCGTCGGGCTCCTGGCTGTCGGGGTCGAGGTAGACGGTGAAAGGATTGCGCACGCGCTTGATGCGCAGAACCTGGTCGAAGCTCTCGGAGTCCTGGTACTCGCTGAGGACGCGCCAGTAGCCGAAGCCGTTGCCAGCGCTGTTCCAAAAAGCAGTGTCGTAGGCGATGTCGGCAGTGCTGTCGCGCTCGATGGCGCGTATCCAGCCACGGAAGCACTTGGCGGCATCCACGTCGCTGCGGTTTCCCACCGGGCTGATGTTGATCGCCGGCCTGTTCTGGCGCTGGTCGTTGGTAACCTGGTGCAGGAACGTCGGCAGCTTGTTGATCGTCAACATCGGGCGCTTGTCAGCGTTGCGAGTGGCGATCACATCAGCGGGCCACTGCTCGCCGGCAAGGAACTTCAGGTCATCGAGGGCCTGCTTGCGGTTCTCGCCTTCGGCAGAGATGCAACGCTCCATGCGCTTGCGTGCTCTAGCCAGAATCTCCTGCTTCTTCTTCTCGGCTTCCTTCTTGGCCTTGGCCGCCTCGGCATCGCCATCCTTCGTGCCGCGACCGCCGCCCTCTTCCTTGGGGGCGATCTTGTTCATGCCGGCGTCGACCTTGGGCAGGCCGATCTTGCCGTTGTCGAGAGGGAGGTCGGGATTCTGCGCCATGTCGTCAAACGGCCATCGTTACCGTGACCTTGGCGCCGGTACCGCTGATCGCGGTCACATAGGCCGAGTAGTACTGCCAGGGCGAGCTGCCGGTACCGCTGCCCTGCTGAGGCGTGGCTCCGGCGGCGATGACGATCGCACTGCCGTAGATCAACCAGTTGACGCCGTCGTTCGACACCACTGGCTGGATCGTCGCGCTGACGTTTCCCGAGGTACCGCTCACCACGGCATGGAAGGTCTGCGTCTGCGGGTTGATGGGCGCCTGCCCGGCGGCGGGATTGACGCCGACACTACCGACAGGCAGCGCACCGTTGGCGGGTGCCGCCTGGATGGCGGCGACGTTCTGGCACAGGACGTAAGTGGTCATTGGAGGACTACCTCACCAGGTGGAAGACCAAGCGAGATGGCCAGGTCGATAGCCTCGGCGGCGGCTTGCTTGGCGTGCCTGTAGGTCGCGCCTTCCTCTGCCGAGATGATCATGAAGAACTCGCCCCCGCGCTCGTCGAAGGCAGATATGCGGGACGCTTCGCAGCCCATCAGTGGCGACCAGAAGCGGTATTCAGAGATGCGGCAGGCGTGGGTCATGTCACATGCCCATCCATGACTGCCCAGCGTCGGAGCCGTGCGCGATCGTCGTGACGCTCGGCTTGCCTTTCTCAGGACGGCGCGGCTCTTCGTAAGCGATGCAGCCCAGGCCGAAGGCGTCGGAGCCGTGGCTCGACCAGTCATGCTCTGGGCCGAGGCCGATCTGGCGCGTCGGGTCCATCTTCTCGTGGTAGTGGCCCAGGGCCTCGCGGCCGGCCTCGGTCGTGGCCTCGTTGAACCACACCTTCGGGAACAGGCGGCGCGCGGCGTTGATGCGCTGCTTGGCGGCGCCGGTGCCCTGGTTCGGGATCACTTTCACATCGAACTCGGCGGCCTTCAGTGCGCCCTCGTAGGAGGCGTCATGCACGCGGTCGTGCTGCGCGCCATCGTGCGGCAGGATGCACAGGCAGCCGGCATAGCCGCGGGAACGCAGCCAGTTGATGTGCGCCGAAAGCGGCTGGCCCACGGCCTCGTAGTAGTCGAGCACCAGGATGTCCTTGCCGACCCACTGCTGAATCCAGATCGCACAGGCGTCGGCCTTTGCTCCGGTACCACCGATGTCCCAGATCGCGCGCACGGTCATCAGCGGGTCGCGTGCGACGTGGGCAATGCGGCCATCTTCTCGGGCGCGCACCAGGTCGGCGGCGTAGTATGCGCCCTGCGTCACGCGGGCAAAGTCGCCTTCCCAGACGTGCTGATACTGGTCGGCGTTGTGCACCATGTCATGCTGGCGCTCGTCCTCCAGCTCCTTCGGGAACCAGGGGTTGTCGCGCCAATTCGCCACCACCACCTGGTCGGCCATCGGCGCGAAGAACTTCTCGATGGCGTCTGACTTGCGGCGCCGGTTCCAGGAGAACCACAGCTCGGATCCGGCGGCGCGCAGCGTCGGGCGCAGTAGCGTGAGGCTGTGCTGGCTGAGGCTCTGCGCCTCCTCGACCCAGGCGCGGTGGAAACCTTCGAGCGATTTGATCGACTCGGCGGTGTGGTCCTGCATGCCCTGGAACATGATCAGGCCGTCGCCGGGCGTCTTGATGCAGTCCTCGTAGACCTT
>JAGWUW010000316.1 GCA_028868235.1 Betaproteobacteria bacterium
TTCGGGTCGGGCATGCCGAGCGGCACGTAGAGCACGGCCTGTTCGCCGTAGTCGAAGGGGCTGTGCCAGCACGCGGAGTCGGGATCGCCGAGGCCGAGTTCGGCGCAGTAGTGGTGAAACTTGCCCTGCACCGCAAGGGTAGCCGAGGTGAAAATCCAGGCGCGCGGATGGCCGCCCATCTGCTTGCGGAAAATGTCGGCGACCTTGAGCGGCGTCGAGTTCAGCTGCAGCGACTGTGTGAAGGCTTCGCCCCAGCGTACGTAGCCGAGATCGGCCAGGTTTTGCCACTGGGCGAGGCGCTGCTGCAGTTCCAGCGCACGCTGCCAGCATTTCTCAATGCCTTCTGCCCGCTGGGCCTGGGTTTCGAGGATGGAGGCATACTTGGCCACCTCCTCGTCGAGCAGTTTCAGCGCAGGCGCAAATTCCGGCCGCTCCTGAAGCTGCTCGAAGGAGAAGCGCCCGGCATCGACGCCCACCGATAGACGCAGGTCGCGCGCCGCCTTTTCCATGGTTTTGGCACCGCTCTGAATATCAAGGCAATCGCGAGCGCCGGTCAAACCCTCAGCCTTGGCGTCGCGCGCCAGATCGACGACCTGCGCCGTCGATACGCTGTCGCCGAAGAACAGGGTCGCAACTTCCGGCAACTGGTGGGCCTCGTCGAAGATCACGGTATTACAGGCCGGCAGGAGTTCAGCCATGCCTTCATCACGCAGCATCACATCGGCGAAGAACAGGTGGTGATTGACGACCACCAGATCGGCCGCCATCGCCTCCTTGCGCGCCTGCATGACGAAGCATTCCTTGTAATCCGGGCAATCCTGGCCCAGGCAGTTGTCGCGCGTTGATGTGGCGCTGTTCCACACTGGCGAGTTTTCATTGACCTCGATGCACTCTGCCTTGTCGCCGGTCTGCGTGGTCTTGGCGAAGACTGCGATACGACGGGCATCTGCGGCATCTTCGCGAGTCAGGAAACGACCGTCAGCCAGCGCCCGATTCAGGTGATACGGGCAAACGTAGTTGGCGCGCCCCTTGAGCAAGGCGATCTTGACCGGTGCCTTCAGAATGTCGCGAACCATCGGCAGGTCCTTGTTGAACAGCTGGTCCTGTAGCGTCTTGGTGCCGGTAGAAACGATCACCTTGCCGTTCGACTGTAGCGCCGGCACCAGATAGGCGAAGGTTTTTCCCGTGCCGGTACCCGCCTCGGCGATGAAGACTGAGTTGTCATGAATGGCTGCGGCAATGCGCTCGGCCATATCAACCTGCTGTTGGCGGACGCGGTAGCCGCCGATGGCGCGGGCGAACGGCCCGTCGGGCGAGAAGATTTCAGGGAGGGAAGACAAGGGGAACTACCGGAAAAAACAGGGACGAATGGTAGCAGATGGGCCTCAACGAGACGAATTTGCCAAAGGCCGGCAGTGCCGCTGAGGTTGGCTATTTTATTGCGCAAGGTTAAACCAGGGGTAGAAAAAACCAGTTTTCGTCATAAAACGCACAAAACCGACCTCCATCCACCCTCTGTTCCCCTATTTCAGGAGATCACGATATCCGTTGCCTCCATCAAGACTTCCCACTAAGCCCGCCTCGATCCGACCAGAAGGAGCAGCCCAAGGCCTGGCAGAAGATCCAGAAGTTGCGCGCCCTCTCACTGGAAAACCACTTTGCGATCAAGCCCACCTTTACCCGCCGAATGAATCGCAATTCACCGAAGACCAGTTGTCGGGCTGCCTGATTGAGGCATTGCTGCGGGGATAAGCTATTCCGCCTTCGCCAGGCGACGGACCGTGGCCGACATGGCGATCGTTCCCTGACCAGCAAACGCCTCCAGATTGGCCTCGATATCTTCCGGGCTATACAGGTAATTGACCATTAGGCCGAAAGACTGCCGGAATCCCTTGGCCGAACTGTCGCCCAGATAGTTCAGTCGCTCCACCCGTGCGCCATTGCCGAGATGGAAACGCGATACCGGGTCGAAAGGCGGACCGCTCTCGCCGCCCCCTTGCTTGGCCCTGGCCAGATAACGGGCAGCCAGGCGGTTCAACGGATCGCGGAGGGAACGAGCCATTTTTTTATTGGCCGCCCAGCTGCCGGTGGATAACTCGTCGAGCGACAGGTCGATCCCGACCCCGGTTAGCACTTGCGGACTCCGGCGCACCCACGCTGCCAGTCCTGGCATGGGCGACAGCGTGGCGAACTGCGTCAGTTTGGGGAAATCACGCTTCAGATCGTCGATAACGCGCTTGAGCAGAAAATTGCCGAAGGACACGCCACGCAGGCCGACCTGAGTGTTGGAAATAGAGTAAAAGATCGCCGTATCGGCCTTGCGGTTGTCGAAGACTGGGGCGCTCTCATCGAGCAGGGCCTGCACGTTATCTGCCAAATGGTCGGTCAGCGCCACCTCGACAAAAATCAACGGCTCGGCCGGCATGCGTGGGTGGAAAAAGGCGTACAACCGGCGATCAGAATCCAGCCTATTCTTTAGGTCGGTCCAGGAACGAATCTCATGCACCGCCTCGTATTCAATCAACTTCTCAAGCAAGGCGGCTGGCGAATTCCAGGTAATACGCTGCAATTCGAGGAAGCCGACATCGAACCAGGCCGACAGGCGCGATTCCAGTTCACGATCAAGTACCGCCAGCTCCTTGTCTTTTTCCAGATAGCGCAGCAGGTCGGCACGCAAATCGACGAGAAATTTGACACCTTGAGGGATGGCGTTGAACTGGGTCAGGATGCGGATGCGCGAGGAGCGCATGGCGCCGCGCAAGGCGGCCTCCGCCTTCCATTGGTCGGGGGTGCTGACCGCCTTCTGGTAATTCTCATGCGCACTCGCAACCTTTATCGGATCAGGCCCGAACTCAAGCGCGATCAGTCTCAGGAAGCGTTGCCGCCCCTCGTCGTTGAGATGCAGGTAGGTTTCTGCCAGACGGGCCGCCCGACTGCGCGCAGAGACCTCACCGCCCTGCCCTTCGGCACACTCCCGCAACTGCGAGCGCAACTGCTCAACACCCCGCGTAGTCAGCGCAATACGCTCCGCGCCACCCCCCATCAGGGCGCGCAATTTACCGACCAGATTTCCGGCAACCATGATTCACCTCCATAGCCACATTCTGCCCCAAGGCGGCAGGAAAAGCTGCGCCAGACAGGCAATTGACCTTGCCAAAATCACTCACATATCCAGTCCGTGCTTCAGAAAAGCCAACTCATTACCAAGCATTTCGTCATACCAGCACAGCGTACCGGAATCCAGGCGGAAGTCGGCTAGGTAACGCAGTTTTCCCCCAATTTCGGCCGGGTCATAACTCATCAGGACGAGCCTATCGACCTCGAAAATTAGTGGCTCCGGGATACGGCAGGCAAGCAAACGCTCCAAGATGGCTGCGAAAGGTACAGCCTGTGCATAAAGCCC
>JAGWUW010000317.1 GCA_028868235.1 Betaproteobacteria bacterium
CGAGGCGAGCTTGTCAAGTTCGCCGACCAAGCGATAATCAAGCATCAGAATGAAGCCAAACATGGTGCAGAATTGAAGCAGACACACCCCCAGAAAAGTCAGCGGATTGATTGGGATGTTCTGGAAAAGACCGTAGGATTCAGCCGGTGATTGCCAAAGAATGGCGGCTCGGACCAACGCAAGCACTGAGAAAGCGCAGAAGCTAGCTCCTGTGAGCCAATAGGCGATTTTCAGGGGAGATTCTGCGGGGATAAGCAGTTCCCGGGAACAGGCGGCAAAAAGGATGGCGAAAATGATGGAATTCACTATCGCGCGGTCCACCACATTATTGTGGATGCCGGTGAACCATACCCCGCTGAACAATACGGCGCCGACCGCCAAAATGGCGAATCGCCAACTGACAGGCTTGTCCTTAAAACGTTGTAAGCCACAGTATTGAAGGCTAATTCCGCTCGCAATCAATACAGAGGCCAGGATGATCGGCCAGGAGTGCTGGCTTGGTGAAGTGGTGCTGAACGAATAGGAAAAGCCGAATCCAATTGCCGTGAACAGACTGGCAAGGGCCCAATGACCGACGCCTTTGACGTTGCTTGAGTATTTTCCAGCCAGGGCCAGAAGGCCTGAAAACATAAGTGTCAAAGTTGAAAGGACCAGCATGATGGTGCGTACATCCAAACTCATCGTGTTTCCTGTAATGCAATCGGCGAGAGTGTAGCGTGGTTATTTGCCGGCTACCTCTGTGATAGGGGCCCGGCAAAGAAATCGCTAGCACTATATAGCGCACTGCTGCCGCCGACGAAATCCATTTGTGCCTCCCGCCAGTCTTTTGCTGAATGACCGTTTTCGCTGCCGGATGTTTCTTGCTGGGGAAAGTCGACCTTCGACCTCCGAGCGAAAAATGAGCTATGTCCGGATCAGGGGCAGACGGTTGGGTTTAAATCCGGGAAATAGCGTAGCCAAGTCGCTATCCTTCAGGCGCAGATGGCGTTCGGCCAGCGTGGCCAGGACATCGCGGAAGTCCGTGGTAACCGCCAGATCCCGTCCCTCATGCAGGGCGCCAGCACCCAGTTCAGGCCATCGGCCATGAACCTTGCCGCCGACTACGCCTCCGCCCAACAGCCACATCACGTTGCCGTGGCCGTGGTCGGTGCCGCCGTTGCCGTTTTCGCGTACCGTGCGGCCGAATTCGGACATCACCACCACGACTGTCTCGTCCAAGGCGGGGCCGAGGCCTTGGGCGAGCGTTGCAAGACCGCTAGCGAGCGGCTGCAGGTGGCTGGCCAGTTGGCCTCGGCCCGCGCCCTGATTGGCATGGGTGTCCCAGCCCCCGACTCCCAGAAATGCCAGACGGAGTCGCGGGTCGCTGCGCATCAGTCGCGCCAGGCGTCCGGCATCCTCGGCAAAGACGCTGGCCGAGGCTGCGCCGTTGCTGGCGCGCTGCATCTCTGTCTCGAGATCGTCCCTGGACAGGGCAGCCATCATTTCTTGGCGGGAGTGGCGGGATTCACGATAGGCCTGGCTCATTTTTCCATTGCCGGCATAAAGCTCATCGAAGGCTGCGGCGACCCGCGGTCGATCAAGAGGGGTGGGACGGGTAGCACTGGGGCCAGAGGCCAGTACGGCGACTGGTTGCGGACCGGCCAGGGCGCGCGGCATGACGGCCCCGACGCTCAGCGCATTGCCGCCGCCGGGTAGGATGGACAGCAGCCGGTTGAGCCATCCATCGGCGGTGGATTTCCGCCCTGGCGTCCCGGATTCCATGTAATCCTGAGCATCGAAATGAGAGCGGGTGGGGTCGGGCGAACCGGCGGCATGAATGAAGGCTAGTTGGCCAGCCTGCCAGCGGGGCCACAAAGGAGCCAGGGCGGGATGGAGGGCAAAGTAACCGTCCAGGTCCAGCCCGCCGCCATCCAGTCCTGGGGACGGAATGGCAATGGAATTCCGGGCGCGGTAGTAGTCCGGATCGCCATATGGAACCACGACGCTGAGACCGTCGATTGCCCCGCGCAGAAAGACAACGACCAAGCGAGGGGATCGTCCGGATGGTGCCTCACCCGTCAGCGCAGCGATGGCCGAATGCCCAACCGGCAGGAGGATTGTGCTACCCAGGGCACTAAGGAGAAAGTGTCGGCGCAGCATGGCGGTTCCTTCAGTAACGCATGAAGTCCGGGCTGCCCAGAATCAGGGCGCTGCGCAGCCTGGGATCGGAGCGCTCGACGGTGGCCAGCGTCTTGTCGCTGAGCGCCATGCCGAGCGTGGTTTGCAGGCGGACAGCATCTACCGCAGTGCTCTGCTGAAATGGCAGGCGGCCGCCTCCTAGGGCGGTGGCAAAAGCCACGCGACGGGTCATGGCGTCAGGATTGAGCCAGGCGGTTTCCGTATTCTTGTAGCCATCCGGCGTCTGGCAACCATAGAGCGGCATGCCCTGTTGCCGAAGGGCACCCAACAGCGGGCGCACGTCGTCGACTGGCTGTTCTGCTGCGCGCAAGGCAGACAGCAGGTAGCGGTAGGGATTCTTGAATTTGGCGCCGTAGACGGCCGGATTCCTGAATTCTGGACTGGCGAACAAGGAGCTCAGTACGCTGCGAATGTCGCCTCCGGAATCCCGGAAACGCTTGGCCAGGCGGTCGACGAGAGCGGGCGGCGGCGCATCGCTGACGAAATATTGGGCTAGCGCGAAGGCGATATGGTTTGCCGTGGCAGGATGCTCGGCAAGGACGTCCAAAGCCCATTCCCCTTCATTCTGGCCGCGAGGGAGTACGTTGTGGCCAAGCCACTGTTTGTTGCCGTCGTCGTGGCGGCGAACCGCAAAAACAAACAGGGACCGGCCGTTGCCGGCGCGCGGGTCGAAGGTCCAGCCGGTCAGCATGCGGGCCAGTTCGGTGACATCCTGCTGGCTGTAGCCGCCATCCACGCCCAAAGTATGCAATTCCATCAATTCGCGGGCGTAGTTCTCATTAAGGCCACTCCCTTTGCTTTCAGTGCCTCGTGCCCGTAACGGCTGGAAACCCGGTGCCGTGGACAGCCAGTTATCCAGATAGAAAAGCATCGCCGGATGGTGTGCCGTGGCCCCCAGCAGATCGCGAAAGCGCCCAAGCACGAAAGGGCGGATTGCCTCCCGCTCGTAATTGGCGACCAGGGCATGGTCCAGTCCTTTGCCCTGGAAAACGTTGAAATGGTTGTACCAGAAATCGACCATCACCTCCTGCAGTTGTCGCGGACTTTGCAGGGCGGGCAGCAGGCGCGCCGTAGCCGCTTCCTCATTCAATTGGTGGTGTAGCGCTTGGCGTTCTGCCTTGGCGGCATCCTTGTCATCGCTGTTTTTTCCGGTAGCCCGCCGAAAGCGCTGGACCAGTTCGCGCTGTGAGGCACCAGCCAGTTCGAGGGCGGCAAGCCG
>JAGWUW010000019.1 GCA_028868235.1 Betaproteobacteria bacterium
AGGGGCGGCTTTTCTCGGCATTCGAACAGGCGGACAGCTCGACTACGCGAGAGTATGGGGGTACCGGTCTCGGCTTGGCCATTACGAAGCGGCTGAGTGCCTTGATGGGAGGAGAAGTCGGCGTCATCAGCACTCCCTCGGTCGGGAGTACGTTCTGGTTCACCGCACGGCTGGGCAAAAGCAGTGAATCCGATGCGCAACAGCAGCAGAACTTCGGCGTAGACGAGGCGGAAACGATGCTGCGCGAGAAATATTCAGGCCGGCGCATTTTGCTCGTTGAAGATGAACCAATCAACCAGATGGTTGCCGAGGAACTCCTGGCGACTACGGGTTTGGTCGTTGATACGGCGGATAACGGTGTCGTGGCCGTCGAAAAGGCAAAGGGTAATACTTATGACCTTATCTTGATGGATATGCAGATGCCTCAAATGGATGGCCTTGAGGCGACCCGCCGCATCAGAAAGCTGCCGGGCTTGCAAACAGTACCGATTCTGGCCATGACCGCCAACGCTTTCAGCGAAGATCGGGCAAACTGTATCGAGGCGGGGATGAACGATTTTCTGTCCAAGCCGGTTGTGCCGGAGCGCTTCTACGAAACGCTGATCCGTTGGCTGCGTAAGGACTGAGTTGCGGCCCTCAGTCATCTGATCTGGCCTTGCCGGACCTTTCAGTCTCCCGTAGAACGACGCGCCGCCTTGATTACGGCGCGTCGTCCCTTCTGTTCCAGCCGCCGCTTGATCGAGCCATGTGTTGGCTTGGTCGGCCGGCGTGTCCGTGGCAGCACCGTAACGCTATTCACCAGCAGTTCCAGCCGGCGTAGCGCTTCGGCACGGTTCTTTTCCAAGCTACGGAATTCCTGCGCCTTGATGATCACCGTACCGTTCTTGCTGATCCGCTGATCGCCCAGTGTCAGCAGGCGTTCCTTGATTTCCGGCGGCAGCGAGGAAGCGGGAATGTCGAAACGCAGGTGAGCGGCATTCGATACTTTGTTCACGTTCTGCCCACCAGTTCCCTGGGCACGGATGGCAGTGAATTCGATCTCGTCGGGAGGGATGGTCAGGGCGGGGTGCATGGTGAATTTCGGGCGCGGATCCTGAGTGTACGCCATGTACGGGCTCGACTCATATCTCGCGATCTAAACCAAAGTCTAATAGCCGCCTCTTTGCTTTCCGAATAACTTTGCTTTCACGCGAATTATCGAGAAAAACGATTATTTCGATGATTCCTGGCGAATGACATCGCTTGGATTCGGGAATGGCAGGCCCCCAGTTCTGCTGTAAAGAGGAGACACAAATGGCTGTACTTAATCGGATGGACTGGTACGACCTGGCCAGGACCACGAACTGGTCACCCACGTACGTGACGGAAGACGAATTGTTCCCGCCGCTGATGTCGGGCGCGTTCGGGCTGCCGCAGGATGCATGGGAAAAATACGACGAACCCTACAAGCAAACCTACCCGGAATATGTGAAGGTTCAGCGCGACAAGGATGCCGGTGCCTACTCGGTGAAGGCCGCCTTGGAACGTAGCCGCATTTTTGAGAACGCTGATCCGGGCTGGAAGTCGGTTATGAAGGCGCACTACGGTGCCATCGCCCGCGGCGAATATGCTGCTGCCAGTGCCGAGGCCCGCATGATGCGCTTCTCCAAGGCGCCGGGCATGCGCAATATGTCCACGCTGGGCTGCCTAGATGAAATTCGTCATGGCCAGATGCAGCTGTATTTCCCGCACGAACATGTTGCCAAGGATCGTCAGATGGATTGGGCCTTCAAGGCCTACGACACCAACGAGTGGGGCATGATCGCCGCCCGTCACTTCTTCGACGACATCATGATGACCCGCGACGCCATCAGCGTCTCGATCATGCTCACCTTCAGCTTCGAGACCGGTTTCACCAACATGCAGTTTCTCGGCCTGGCAGCCGACGCCGCCGAAGCCGGCGACCACACCTTTGCCAACCTGATTTCCAGTATCCAGACCGACGAGTCGCGCCACGCCCAGATCGGCGGCCCGGCCCTCAAGGTGCTGATCGAGAACGGTCAGAAGGCGGAGGCGCAAAAGCGCGTCGATATTGCCGTCTGGGGCGCCTGGAAGCTGTTCTCGGTGCTGACCGGCCCGATCATGGATTACTACACGCCGCTCGAGCATCGTAAGCAATCGTTCAAGGAATTCATGGAGGAGTGGATTGTCGCCCAGTTCGAGCGTGCCCTAACCGACATGGGCCTCGACCTGCCCTGGTACTGGGACATCTTCCTCAAGGATATTGCCGAAACCCACCACGGCATGCACATGGGCTCGTACTTCTGGCGCCCCACCGTGTGGTGGAACCCGGCAGCTGGCGTCAGCCCCGACGAGCGCGCCTGGTTAGAAGAGAAATACCCCGGCTGGAACGACACCTGGGGTCAATGCTGGGACGTCATCATCGACAACGTGGTCGACGGCAATATGGCCATGGCCTACCCGGAAACCCTGCCTTATGTCTGCAATATGTGCCAGCTGCCGATTCTCGGAACGCCTGGCAAGCAGTGGAATGTCAAGGATTACCCGCTCGAATACAACGGCCGCCTCTACCACTTCGGTTCTGAGGTCGACCGCTGGTGCTTCCAGCAGGAACCGGAACGCTACGCCGGTCACATGAGCATCGTCGACCGTTTCCTGGCCGGCATGATCCAGCCGATGGACCTCGGCGGTGCGCTCGCCTACATGAACCTCGCACCCGGCGAGTGCGGCGACGACGCCCACAACTATGCATGGGCCGAGGTGTATCGGGCCATGCGTACAGCCAAGAAGGCCGGCTGAGACCGGTGTGGAGCAGGCGGCGCCGGCAGGTGCCGCCTCAAACAGACAGAGGAGATTCAAGAAATGGCGTTGTTTCCAATTACTTCCAACTTCGAAGGCGATTTCGTCCTGCAACTGGTAGCGGTCGATACCGAAAACACCATGGACGAGGTCGCGGCAGCCGCTGCGCACCATTCCGTCGGTCGGCGCGTCCGTGCCCGTCCGGGCCAGATTCTGCGGGTGCGTCGGCAGGGGGCCGCGGAATTCTTCCCGCGCACCATGAAGCTGGGCGAAGCCGGCCTGAAGCCGACCGAGACCGTCGAAATCATCTGGGAGGCGCCGAAGCACTGAGTGCTTACGGCAGCACACCCCGAACCAGGAAATCACAGGAGTCAGGCATGGGTTTCAAAAAGGTATGCACGCGCGACGATCTCTGGGAAGGAGAAATGGAGTCGTTCGAGGTCAATGGCCAGGAGATTTTGCTGGTCTGTGCCGAAGGGGGCGACATCAAGGCCTTCCAAGGCATCTGCCCGCATCAGGACATTCCTCTGATCGATGGCACTTTCGATGGCCAGAAGATCATTTGCAAGGCGCATCTGTGGCAGTTCAACGCCTGCAACGGCAAGGGTATCAACCCGTCGGACTGTGCGTTGGCCGAGTACCCGGTCAAGCTGGATGGTGACGACGTACTGGTTGAAACAGAGGGTATAGAGGCCCTGTTTGCCCATACCTGATCCCCGTTATTCCTTCACTTTTTACAGGACGAGTCGCATGGGCATTTTGCAATGGCTGGGAGGCCTTTGGGGCGGTGGGCAAGCGCAGCCGCAACTGGCTTTCCCTTCCGGGCTGGCGAGCGAGATTGGCGCGCCAGACTTGAAAGAAAACGAGGAGAAAACAATGAGCACCACAAGTTCCGCGCAGGCCTATCACAACAATCTGGTCGGACCGGTCATGCGCGCTGGCGATCTGGCCATGGCGGTCATCGAAGCCGCCAAGGTCGACAACCCGGGCAAGGAAGTGTTCGTTGAAGACAAGCGGGCCTATATCCGCATCCATACCGAACACGAGATGGTCCTGCACCGCGAAACCATCGAGGAAGAGCTGGGTCGCCCCTTCAAGATGAACGACCTTGAAGTTGATCTGAGTTCCTTCGCCGGCCAGATCGAAAGCGGTGACAACGCCATCCGCTTTTATTTCACGAAAAAGATGTAAGCGCGGCCCGCAGGCCTGCCTATACCCATAATCGAGGAGACAAGAATGTCCGAAACCCAAGTACTGAAGCCGCTCAAGACCTGGAGCCATCTCGCAGCCCGTCGTCGCAAGCCCAGCGAATACGAGATCGTCAGCGCCAACTTGCACTACAACGACAAGCGTCCCGACTCGCCCTACGAACTGTCGCCGACCATGTTCATGAACGAGTGGTACAAGAAAAACACCTTCGGTACCGTGCTCAAGCACGCCGATTGGAACGCCTTTCGCGATCCGGAGGAAGTGGTCTACCGCACCTACAACATGATGCAGGACGGCCAGGAAACCTACGTCTTCGGCCTGTTCGACCAGTTCAACCAGCGCGAGCACGACAGCGCCCTCGACCCGCGCTGGGCCGGTACGCTGGCACGCTTCTACACCCCGTCGCGCTACCTGTTCCACACCGTACAGATGGCCTCGGCCTATGTCGGCCAGGTATCGCCGGCTAGCACCATCACCAACTGCAACTACTTCCAGATGGCCGACAGCTTCCGCTGGCTGAGCCACACCGCCTACCGTACCAAGGAACTGTCCACCGTCTTTCCGGACAAGGGTTTTGCCGCCGACGAGCGCCAGTACTGGGAAAAAGACCCCGTCTGGCAGGGTTTCCGCGAACTGATGGAAAAGACCTTGACGGTGTGGGACTGGGGCGAGGCCATCGTCGTCCTCAACCTGGTCGCCAAGCCGGCCATCGACGAAGCCGTGTTGCGTAAGCTCGGCGAATCCGCCCGCCACAACGGCGACACGCTGCTCGGGCTGCTTACCGATGCCCAGTTGGTCGATGCCGCTCGCCATCGCCGGTGGATTTCCGTGCTGGTCAAGATGGCGCTGGAAACGCCGGGCAACCTGGAGCATATCCGGGGCTGGATCGCCAAGTGGGAGCCGCTGGCCGACAAGGCCATCGATGCCTACTGCACCTCGCTGCCTGATGTCGCCAACGGTGCCGAAGCAGCCAAGGCGGCAACGCGCGATTTCCGCCGCTCCCTCGGCCTGTAATCGACCACCTGCCTGCTACCTGACCGGTGCCCCGAGGCGCCGGCAGGGCTGGCTATCGCCTTCGAGCTGCCATGACTGACGCTACGATATTCAATGAAAAAGACGGCACTACCTGTACGCAGGCTGCCGGCGATACCATTCTGCGTGCTGCCTTGCGGGCAGGGCAGGGCTATTCCTATGAATGCAATTCCGGCGGTTGCGGCGGTTGCAAGTTCGAACTCGTTTCGGGCGAAATCGAAACGCTGTGGGCCGATGCGCCGGGACTGACCGAGCGTGACCGCAAGCGTGGTCGCCATCTGGCCTGCCAGTGCCGCGCCCGCGGCCCGGTGACCATCAAGGCGGCCACGGCTGCCGAGTACCAGCCGAAGATTCTGCCTAAACGGCAGCGTGCCCATCTGCTCGCCACCCGGGACATTACCCACGATATCCGCGAGTTCCGTTTTCTGGCCGAGCAGGATGCCGAATTCCTGCCTGGCCAGTTCGCCATGCTCGATCTGCCCGGGGTGGAAAGTTCGCGCGCCTATTCGCTGGCCAATACCGGGAATCGGCAGTGCGAATGGCATTTCCAGGTGCGCCGGGTGCTGCATGGCAAGGGTACCCACACGCTTTTCGAGAAGTTGGCGGTGGGCGACGATATTGGCCTTGACGGCCCCTACGGCGTGGCCTATCTGCGTACCAAATCGCCGCGCGACATCGTCTGTGTGGCCGGAGGTTCCGGGCTGGCGCCGATGGTTTCCATCGCCCGCGGGGCGGCTGAATCCGGTCTACTCACCGAGCGGAAACTCTACTTCTTCTACGGCGCCAGGACGCCACGCGATGTCTGTGGCGAAGCTCTGCTACGCACGCTCGAGGGCTATGGCGACCGGATCGTCTATATCCCGGTCGTTTCGCTGCCTGGCGACAAAGACGAATGGTCGGGCGCCTCCGGTTACGTGCACGACACCGTTGCCCACGTCCTGCCGGCCGAACTGGCTAGCTACGAGTTCTATTTTGCCGGGCCGCCCCCAATGACCCAGGCGCTTCAGGAACTGCTGATGGTCGGCCACAAGGTGCCCTTCGAGCAAATTCATTTCGACCGATTTTTTTAACGATCACATAGCGAGACACCGAGATCGCTCGTGGTTCGAATTTCTATAACAAAGGAGACGATGGGGATGACGACAAGAAAAATCATGGCATCAGCGCTACTTTCAGGGCTGGCCGGTTTCTGCAGCTTGGCCCAGGCGACCGATGTATTTCGCCTGGAAGGTTTCGGCGCAGTATCGCGCGGTATGGGCGGTACAGCCGTGGCACATGATGTCGGCCCAGCCGGCATGATGACCAACCCGGCCACGCTCTCGCTGATGCAGGAGGGCGACCAGGTCATGGGCGGCCTCGATCTGGTGACGACGGATATCGAGGTCAGGAACAAAAACACCGGCGAAAGCGTCTCGTCCGGCGAACATGGTAGCAACCGTGGGCCGTATGCGGCCCCGGAAGTGGCCTATACCAAGCGTTTTGGCGACTGGGCCCTTGGCGTAGGTGCCTTTGCGCAGGGCGGCCTGGGTACCGAATACGGTACTGGCAGCTTCCTGTCCCGGGCGACCGGCGGACTCAATACCGGGCTCGATAACTCCAGCCGCCTTCTGGTCCTGAATATTCCGTTTGCCGCTAGTTTCAAGGTCACCGACAAGTTGTCCGTTGGCGGAAGCATCGATGCGATGTGGCAGGGACTTAACCTAAATTTGCTGCTTGGTGCCGATCAGGTGGGCAGTCTGCTGACCTCGGGTCGCGCTACCGGTTCCTTGGTGCCGGTCCTGGCCGGATTGCCTGATCTGCGCGGGGCGCACTTCAGCCTGACCAAGAATCAACCCCTGGGCAGCGGCGTCGATTCCTGGGGCTATGGCGGCAAGCTGGGCGTGCTCTACAAGGCGACGCAAGAGACGACGCTTGGCGCTTCCTATACGTTCAAGAGCCAGATGGACGACATGCAAGGTGATGCGACGCTGACGGCGGTGGACGGCGTTGCTGGCCAGATTCCGCTGAAGGGCAGGATTACGATTCAGGATTTCCAGATGCCGGCGCATGTCGATCTGGGTATCAGTCAACGTCTGAGTACGCAATGGATGGTGACTGCCGATGTGTCGCGGGTCTTCTGGAAGGACGTGATGAAGGATATCAAGGTGGCCTTCGTTGCCGACGGCGGGGGAAATATCAATATCCTGCTGCCACAGGACTACAAGGATCAGACCATCCTCTCCCTGGGCACCGCCTACGATCTGAACGAGCAGTTGACTCTGCGTGGCGGCCTCCGTTTCGCCAGCCAGGCACTACGGTCTTCGACCTTGTTCGCAGTGATTCCGGCGACGCCGAGAACACATTTGTCAGCTGGCCTTACCTATGCCTTCTCGAAACAGAGCAAGCTGGATTTCGCCTATTCCCACGCCTTCAAGGAAACCATGGATAACAACAGCTTGCCGAATACCTCAGCCCCCATCCAGGTCTCACACGCGCAGAACAACGCAACCATCAACTTCCGCTATAGCTTTTGATCCGCTTTAACCCCCTCCTCCTTGGGTTGGGCGAGTTTGCACTCGCCTTTTTTTGCGGGTGGATGGACGACAGCAGGCAACGCTGTCGTCCATTTTGCCCGTATAGTCTAATGATGTTTTGGGGGCACGCAGCGATAACCAGGGCGACGCGCCACGCAACAGCATTCGGCGCCAGGGGTTGGTTATGAAATTGGAAAATTGGATGCCCAGCGGGAACACGCAATCTTCGGTCAAGGGTGTGACATTGGCTGCCAGCGACACCACCGAGGTGCGCCGGCAGAAGCTTGCGCGCATCATTCTCGATGCCATGTACCAGTTCCTCGGTCTGCTCGATGTCGACGGAACCGTGCTTGAAATCAACCGGGCGGCCCTGGAAGGTGGGGGCATCTGCTTCGACGAGGTGGTCGGGAGACCGTTCTGGGAGGCCCGCTGGTGGGCAGTGTCGGAAGACACTCCGAATCGGGTTCGGGCCATGGTCGAACAGGCCAGGAAGGGCGAGTTCGTACGTTGCGACATCGAGGTGTTCGGGGATTTGCACGGTAGCCGAACCATTTTCATCGATTTCTCGCTGACGCCGATCCGTGACGATGCCGGGGGCGTTGCCTTCCTGTTGCCAGAAGGTCGGAACATCACCGAAAAAATCGCCATCGAGGCAGAGCTGACGCGCAAGAATGGCGAACTGCAACAGGCCCTGGAAAAGCTGCGCGAAATCGACGGTTTCAAGACGAAGTTTTTCGCCAACGTCAGCCACGAACTACGGACCCCGCTGGCGCTGATTCTCGGGCCGGTGGATCAGTTACTGAAGGAGGAAAACGAACTTCGGGAGCGCGAGCGCTTCCGGCTGACCACGATCAAGCGCAATGCACAGTCTCTTCTCCAGCAGGTCAACGATCTACTCGATCTGGCCCGAATCGATGCCCAGCAGATGCCGTTGGCCTATGTCTGTGCCAATGTAGTGGCTTTGCTCAAGGAAATCGCAGCCGGATTTGCCGGGGCCGCCGAAGAACGATCCATCTCGCTGGTCATCGATGGAGAGAGCGAACTTTATGCCGACGTCGATCGGGCCAAGTTTGCCCGGGTGCTGGCCAATCTGTTGTCCAATGCCTTCAAATTCACGCCGGCTGGCGGGCGCATCTGCTGCTCCCTGTCGCGCGTCGCCAACGGTCGCTTCTTGCTCAGCGTGCAGGATAACGGCCCCGGTGTGCCGCCGCAGATGAAGGAACAAATCTTTGACCGTTTTGCGCAGGGGCAGGGGGGTCTCTCAGGTAGCGGCAGCGGGCTCGGCTTGAATATCGTGAAGGAATTTGTCGAGCTGCACTTCGGGACGGTGGTCGCGCTCGATGCGCCGGGCGGCGGGGCGATATTCCAGGTAGAGATGCCGATACGGGCACCTAACGGCGTGTTCGTGCGCGAAAGCGGCGAGGGCATTACCCTCGTTACGCCGCAGGATATCGATTTTCTCGAACCGCTAAGCCACCCGGTCAGCGATTACAAATCCGGCATGCCGCGCATCCTGGTGGTCGAGGACAACCCTGACTTGCGTCATTTCCTCTACGACGTGCTGATAGACGACTACAACGTGATGCTTGCAGCCAATGGTGCCCTGGCATTGACTTCGGCGCTGGAGGAACCGCCGGATCTGGTCATTACCGATCTGATGATGCCGCATTTCGACGGCGAGCAATTCGTCCGCGAACTGCGGGCTTGCGGCTGTTTCCCGAATCTCCCCGTTCTGGTGCTGTCGGCAAGGGCCGATGACGCCCAGCGGGAAACCTTGCTCGAAGAGCTGGTCCAGGACTACCTGACCAAGCCGTTTTCCCCGCAGGAATTGCGGGCGCGCGTGCGCAATCTGGTGACGGTCAAGCGGACCGTCGACATTCTGCAGAAGGAGCTCAACACCCAGGCTTCGGATGTCGGCGAATTGACGGCCGGCCTGGTGGCCAGTCGGAAGTCCCTGCAGGACAGCCTGGTCGCGCTGCAGATCTCGGAGCGTCGCTGGCAGGGGCTGTACCGCAATTCCGCCGTCGGTATTGCCCTCGCCGACCGGGAAGGGCGGATATTGAAAGCCAATCCCGCCTTGCAGCAGATGCTCGGTTACAACGAAACAGACATCGTCGGCGTCTCATTTATCGAAATCTCCGAGGAATCCCAGCGGGCCATGACCCTGCGCAACGTCCATGGCCTGTTCGACGGCACCATCGACAACTACCATGTGCAGAAACGCTATGAGAAACGCGACGGCAGTTTTCTCTGGGCCAACGTCAGCGCTTCACTGATTCCGGCCGTTGATCTGGAAGGACCAAGGCTGGCGGTCATCGTCGAGGATGTCAGCTCACGCAAGCAGGCGGAAAGCGCGCTGGCCGCGACGCAGACGGAGTTGGCGCGGGTGTCGCGTTTCACCGCCATGGGCGAGCTGGTCGCCTCGATCGCCCATGAAGTCAATCAGCCGCTGTCGGCGATCGTCACCAACAGCCAGGCCGCCCTGCGCTGGCTGGCCCGGGAAACGCCGGACTATCAGGAAGTCGTCGCCGCCCTGAACCGGGTCAATCGCGATGCCAGCCTGGCCGGGGAGGTTATTGCCCGCATCCGCAACTTTCTCAGCATGGGCGGCATGAAGCGCGAGCGCCTGGCCGTACGCCCTATTCTCGAGAACCTGCTGCAGATGTTACAGACCCTGTTGCAGGAAGCCGACGTGGAGGTCGATCTGCGGATTGCACCGGACCTGCCCGACCTGCTGGCCGATCCGGTTCAACTGCAGCAGGTACTTCTCAACCTGGTGGTCAACGCTGTCGATGCCATGCGCGACCAGCAGCAGGCCCGGCGGATGACGATCACGGTGAGCGAAGAAGCCGGTGCCAACGTGATTTTTTCTGTCAGTGACACCGGCCCGGGCATACCGCCCGACAAGGCAGCGAAAATATTCGATGCCCTGTTCTCGACCAAGAGCAAAGGCCTGGGCATGGGTTTGGCCATCAGTCGATCCATCGTCGAAAATCACGGCGGGCGCTTGCGTTTGCTACCCAAGGCCGGTAATGGCGCCCATTTCGCTTTCAATATTCCGGTCCAGCAATGAAAATCAGCACGGCTACGTCAGTTCCAACCGTCTATGTGGTCGATGACGACGCCTCGATCCGGGAATCCTTGAGCAGCCTGATTCGCTCAGCCGGCATGGCGGTCGAAGTCTTCGCTTCCCCCCTCGAATTCCTGGCTCAGAAGAAGCTCTGCGAGGTCGCCTGCGTCGTCCTTGATGTCCGAATGCCGGAACTCGACGGTCTGGCCTTGCAGGAAAAGCTGGCCGAGCACGGCCGGGAAATTCCCATTATCTTCATTACCGGCCACGGCGATGTGCCACTGGCGGTGCGCGCCATGAAGGCCGGCGCGATCGACTTCCTGAACAAACCGTTCGACGATACCGATCTCCTGGCCGCTATCGCCCAGGCGCTGTCACGCGTCAGCGCGACCTCACACGAACGGACCGAGCTCTCCGATCTCGGCACCCGTTTCGACAGCCTGACCCCGCGCGAAAGACAAATCCTGGTCGAGGTTGCTCAGGGCAAACCGAATAAGCTCGTTGCCTACGATCTGAACGTCACGGAAAGCACGGTCAAGGTTCATCGCCACAATGCCATGGCTAAGATGAATCTGAAGTCGGTGGCCGAATTGACGCTGGTTATTCAGCGTCTGAGAAAGGCAGGAAAGGTGCCGGGTGAGGCGCCATGAAACAGTCGGGGCGACGAGTGCCTCGTATCAGTTCCCAGCCAGGCGCTCCAAGCAGATGATTCGTATGTCGACCACCATCGACAGCTCGGTCAGTGCCGCCGCCTTGGCGCGTCCCGCGGCGCTGGCACGGTAAAGGTGCGGGGTCATGGCGAGGAGGTCGGCAATCTGTTCCTGAGAGTCCAAATCTAGCGAGAAGCGGACGGCTTCTGTCATGTGCCGAGCAAAGCCATTGGGAAGGGGGGCTGTAGGAGGGCGCTGGGGTTTGAGCGTTGGATAGATGATCTCGCGCAGCTCCCGCAGATGGTCCGGGCCGGCGTCGACCTGGATCAGCCGGCCGCCCGGTTTAAGGACACGGGCGAATTCGGCGTAGACCGGGAAGCCAAACAGGCAGAGTACACGGTCGAGCGTGCCGTCGAGCACCGGTAGCCGGGCATTGGTGCCAACCACCCAGTTTGGCCGAGCATCCTGCTTGGCGGCGGCGAGAACGGCCCATTTTGAGATGTCGAGGCCGAGGATGGCCAGCGTTTGGCCCTGATCGCCTGCGGCGGTCGCCAGCTGGCGCAGGTAATAGCCTTCCCCGCAGCCAGCATCGAGGCAGCCTGCCTCGGCAGGCAGATCAGCCAGCGTGGCGCGGGCGACGGCTTCCGCAATCGGCTGGTAGAAGCCAGCGTTGAGGAAACGGCGGCGGGCGGCGACCATTTCCTTGCTGTCGCCGGGATCGAGCGAGCGCTTGTGTTGGACTGGCAGCAGGTGAGTGTGGCCCTGGCTGGCGATGTCGAAGTTGTGGCCAGCGGCGCATCGCCAAGCGCTGCCTTCGCGGTGCAGTGGGGCACCATCGAGGGGGCAGGCCAGTGCGGTGAAGGGCAGGATGCTCATGCGGTATGTGCGGGTGGAACAGCGGGAAAAGGCGCCGGTCAGGCCGCCAGTTTAGCCTCTTCGCGTGCCTTCCTGGCTTCGTCGAGCAGGTAGCGCTGGTAGTCCTCGAGGTCGCCGTCGAAGGGTGCGACGCCGCCTTTGGAGACCAGCCAGAACTCGTCGCACACCGAACGGAGCAGGGCGCGGTCGTGGCTGACCAGCATCACCGTGCCTTCGAATTCGTTGAGGGCTACGGCCAGTGCTTCGCGGGTGTTGAGGTCGAGGTGGTTGGTCGGCTCGTCGAGCAGCAGCAGGTTGGGGCGCTGCCAGACCAGCATGCACAGCACCAGTCGGGCCTTCTCGCCGCCGCTCATGGTACCGACGGCCTGCTTGACCATGTCGCCGCTGAAATTGAAGGTGCCGAGGAAATTGCGCAATTCCTGCTCACGGCCCGGCACGCTGCGGTTGCCGGCGGCGATGGCTTCCTTGGCCAGGCGTGTCATGTGTTCGAGCGGGGTGTCCTGCGGGCGTAGCACGTCGAGTTCCTGCTGCGCGAAGTAACCGATGTTCAAGCCCTTGCCAGCGGTCACATCACCGCTGATCGCCTTCAGGTCTTGGGCGATGGTTTTGACCAGCGTGGACTTGCCCTGGCCGTTGGCGCCGAGGATGCCGATGCGTTGGCCGGCCATCACCGAGCGGTTGATGCCGCGCACGATGATGGTGGGCGGCGTGCCGGCCGGAGCATCCTCGGGTGGTGGGTAGCCGATGGCGGTATCGACCATCGACAACATCGGGTTAGGCAGGTTCTGCGGTTCCTGGAATTCGAAGCTGAATTCCGCCTCGGCCAGCACCGGGGCGATCTTTTCCATGCGATCGAGTGCCTTGACCCGGCTCTGCGCCTGCTTGGCCTTACTGGCCTTGGCCTTGAAGCGGTTGATGAAGGACTGCAGGTGGGCGATCTTCTCAGCCTGGCGGGCCATGGTGGCCTGCTGGAGCAGCATCTGCTCGGCGCGCATGTCCTCGAACTTGCTGTAGTTGCCGCCGTAGCGGACCAGCTTGGCGTTGTCGATGTGCAGCGTGACCTGGGTAATGGCGTCGAGGAATTCGCGGTCGTGGCTGATCATGATCAGCGTCCCCTGATAGCGCTTCAACCAGGCTTCGAGCCAGACCAGGGCGTCCATGTCCAAGTGGTTGGTCGGTTCGTCGAGGAGCAGGATGTCGGACGGGCACATTAGGGCGCGCGCCAGTTGCAGGCGCATGCGCCAGCCGCCGGAGAAGCTGTTGACCGGGTTGTGCAGTTCGCTGACCTTGAAGCCGAGGCCGAGGATCAGCGCCTGGGCGCGGGCCTCGGCGTCGTGCTCGCCAGCGTCGTTGAGCGCCATGTAGGCCTCGGCCATGCGCATGCCGTCATCGCTGGCCTCAGCGGCGGTGACTTCGTTGCGGGCGGCGAGCAGCTTGGTGTCACCGTCGATCACGAAATCGGTAGCCGACTGGTCGGTTTCCGGCATGTCCTGCGCCACCTGACCCATCTCCCACTGCTTGGGAATCGAGTAATCACCGCCATCCTCGTGCAGGGAGCCGTTGAGCAGCGCGAAGAGGGTGGACTTACCGGCACCGTTGCGGCCGACGAGGCCGACCTTCTCGCCGGGATTGATGGTGACGGAGGCCTTGTCGAGCAGCACTTTTGAGCTGCGGCGCAGGGTGACATTACGGAGGGTGATCATCAGTGAAGCTTTCGGGGGACGGTCGGGTGGCGGTTATCGCGTTCCCGACAAGGGGCGTGATTGTATCTGATTGATCTCTCGAATATTTTTTCTGGTGCCTGTTTTGCTTGGAAATGGGCATGAAAACCCATCTCGACTACTCGATCTACAGCGTAGGCAGTGCTTATCCGGTATTTCGGTGACCAGCGGCAATTACGCCAAGGCTCTATATGGCCGGGATGCCGAGCAGTTGGCGGTGTTGCTTGGCTTGGGCGCTGAAATGGGTGGTTGGGCGGCTGGGGGAAACAGCTGGTGAGGCACGGATTTCAGCCGGAGGTTACGGCAGTCGTTTGATTCCGGAACTCATGCTTGGTATCCCGACTGAGCCAATTCAAGAGGGTGCTGTACAGCAGCGTCGGATCGACTGGCTTGGAGATGAAGTCGTCCATACCGGCGTCGAGGCAGCGTTGGCGATCCTCGGCAAACGCGTTGGCAGTCATCGCCAGTATGAGTACGTCGCCACGTTGCGGAAGTGCGCGAATACGTCGGGTTGCTTCCAGTCCGTCCATGCCGGGCATCTGCATATCCATCAGGATGAGGTCATAGTGCCGGACGCTAGCCATGCTAAGGGCCTCGATGCCATCGTCTGCAACGTCGACGATCAAGCCGACGTCTCCCAGCAAGGCGAGGGTGATTTCCCGGTTGATCGGCTCATCTTCCGCAAGCAATATCTGTCGTCCGGCAAAATTCGTCTTGAGCTGCCATTCGGCATCGAGGACTGTTTCGGGGGCGACAGCCTCCTGCTGTAACGGATTCTTCCTGAGCCTCGCGGTGAACCAGAAAGTGCTTCCCTGACCGAGAGTGCTTTCCACACCCGAGTCGCCCCCCATGATTTCCGCCAGTTTTTTGGTGATCGCGAGTCCAAGACCCGTACCGCCATATTTACGCGTAATGCTGTTGTCTGCCTGCTCGAAAGCAGAGAAGAGCTTGCACAGCACATCCGGGGCGATACCGATGCCGGTGTCCCGCACTTCGAAACGGACAACGCTACTGGTTGCATCGTCATCAACCGGATATGCATGCAGGGTAACGCTGCCTGTGTCGGTGAACTTGACGGCATTCGCGGCGTAATTGAGCAGTGCTTGCTGCAATCGTGTTGCATCTCCCAGCAGCTTGGATGGCAACGACTCGATCTTGCATTCCAGTTTGAGGTGCTTGGCTTGTGCTTTGTCGTGCAGCAAGGACAGCACATTGCCGAGGATGCTCTCCACCCGGATGGGCGCTTCTTCGATGGTGAATTTTCCGGCTTCGATCTTGGAAAGTTCCAGAATGGCATTGATGATGTTGAGGAGGTGGACGCCGGCGCCCTCAAGTTTGCTGAGTTGTTCCTGCTGCTTGGCCGACAAACCTTCGCGTCGGATCAGGTGCGCCAAGCCGGTAATCGCATTCAGCGGGGTGCGGATTTCGTGGCTCATATTGGCCAGGAAGGCGCTCTTGGCCATGTTCGCGCTTTCTGCTGCATCCTTGGCAAGCGACAGTTCCTGAGTGCGTTCCTCCACCAGTTGTTCCAGGTGGAGTCGGTGGCTAGTCAATTCCTGTGCGGCATTTTTGCGTTCGGTGATATCCGAATAGATGCCGAGAATGCCGATGATCTGATTGTTGCCGTCCTGGAGCGGCACCTTCGAGGTGCTTAGCCAGATGGTTTTCCCATCCGGAGTGGTTTGCGGCTCCTCGAAGTCAATTTTGGGAATCCCCGTGGCCATGACGTTCAAATCGTCTGCCCGATATATCTCGGCCTGAGCCCGCCAACTGAAGTCGAAGTCGGATTTTCCGATCAAGGCATCCGGGGAATCGAGGCCCGCATCGAGTGCAAACAGGCGGTTACAGCCGAGAAAGCGGGATTCCTTGTCCTTCCAGAAAACCCGGATGGGGGCATGTTCGATGACGGATTGCAGAAGTTCCTTCTGTTTCTTGAGTTCGGCGGCATTGCACTGATGCTCGATCAGCAGCTTGCCCAGCTTGGCGGTCATCGAATTGATGCCGTGTTGCATTTCTCCGAGTTCGTCTTCCGACGAAATGGGAATCTGTGTATCGAATGCCCCATCCTCCACTTTCTTCAGTACCTTGAGTGAGAGATTGACGCGGCGGGTGATCAGACGTTGCGCGATCAGGACAATGGCTGCCGAGCTGAGCAGGATGAAAAGTAGCGAACCCAATTGACCCCGGAAGGCGATTGATCGCTTCTGCGCATTCAGTTCGGTCGTACTGATGGTGATGATCGTTTTGTAGAGAGGGGCACTATCCTCGGTGCCATGGATATGCATGATGGCAGTCAGGCTATCCGGACGCGCAACGAATTGCTCATCAGGTGCTGAGTCGATCAGCAAGCGAGAATCGATACCGGGAATCCTGGCGGCCTCCTGTCCGAGCATTGATGCATCGGTAGAGACGATGATCCGGCCGTTGCCCCCCACAACCATCCCGCTCACGTAGGGGGCGCCGAGCAGTTCGCTCATCAGGGATGTGCGGGAAATGGCGCTGATCGCCAGGTCGTCGCCGGTAATCATCCG
>JAGWUW010000318.1 GCA_028868235.1 Betaproteobacteria bacterium
CTGTTGTTGCAACCTGCGTGGTGTTGGTCCCTCCTGCCGCCGTTGGCGCCGTTGGCGTGCCAGTCAGGGCCGGGCTTGTTAGCGTTTTGTTAGTGAGGGTTTGCGTGCCGTTCAGGGTCACGTCGCCCTTTGCGTTTAACTGCGTTTGAATCGCGCTGGTGACGCCATCTACGTAGTTCAGTTCGGTATGCGTCGGCGTGACAGCGCCGGACACGTTCGGGAACGTGGTTTTGATGGTGGACTTGATCAAGCGGAGGTGATCGTCCGCCGTGGCGCGACTGTCCGCCCCGGTCGGGTTGGTTGATACCAAGTCGCTGATGTAGGTGGCAGATTCAAGTGCCATTAGCCGGCCCTCACTCTCATGGTGGAGCCGGAATACCAGTCAATCGCATTGACATCATCCACGGCTTGTTTGTATTTACCTTCCCACACGGCGATGCGTTCATCGTCCTGCATGTACGGTGCCGCCTCGCACAGCGCGCCATACAGGTAGCAAGCCGGCGACGCAACCAATAGCCAGTTGCTTGTGTTGCTGTCGCTCAGGGCTGGAATGCGCTGCCAGTAGGACAACTCGAAGTCATACGCGGCGTCCGGTGTCGGTGCCAACTGGATTTGCGTGCCAATCACGGCGTAGGCGTTCGGGATGCCGGTCACGCCTGAATTGAAGTCGTGCGCGATCTGATCGGGCGCTGCGTATTCCAGCACGCGCACCGGGTCGGTGGCCACGGTCAGTCGGCGCACCTCAAGCAGGTCGGTGGGCAGCGTCAACCAGGCATCGCCGGATGTGGCCGTCAGGGTTGAGCGCGATTCCATTGCCCGCGTGTCCAGGTCGGCGCTCAGCCGCGCTTCGGCCAAGGCGATGAAGTCCGGGATCATCGCCGTCAGGTCGGTGCGGTGCAGCCAGGTGGCCACCGATGTTTTCAGGTCGGCATAGGTGGCGAAGCTCATACGCGCCCTTTCCAGATTCGGAAGTGCGCGATGGCCGGATCATTCAGCAACCGCTTTTTGTGGTCTTGGCTGGCTGAAAACTCGTGCAACGTGATGCCGTTGTCGTTGCAGTATTTTTCGATCATGACGGATGGCACAGCGCCCGCGTATTTCCAGTCTGCCGAGCCGTGGAATCCTTCGTTGTGCATCGCCTTGGCGCGCTCGGCAATCGGCGTGCAGTCCTGAATGGTCCCGGTGATCAGCGCGCCATCCTCCAGCGCCACGATGGATTTCAGGCCGCCGGCCTGCTCAACGACGGCGCGCATGTCAAATGTTTTCCAGAGGAACCACGTTCACGCGACCGGCTGCGGTGTCCTGAATGGCCGCAATGTGCGTGACGCCGTTCGGGACATGCATCAGCACCGCGTCGGCGGGCTGGATCAGCGTGTCTCCATTGGTGGCCACCACCGACGAATCACCAATTCGCACATAGCAGGCATTGATGCCGGAGACGCGGATGAATCGCGGGCGGTTTCCGTCCGATGCGACCGGAATGGCGATGCGCGCCGATGCCGCGCCGGTGACGATGGTCCCGCCCGCAGCGGTGACGGTGATGAAGCCGCCGTTATAGATTTGAGACATAGAGGACTCCGACGTTTCCCAACGGTGAGAGTGAAAATGGGACGGGGCTTTTCACCCCGATTGCCGGTTTAGGCCGGTGCGAGCGTGACCGTGATCACGCCGGTTGCGCTGGTCAGCGTGCCGGTGAAGTCAACCCCGATGGCAGTACCAGCCGGGATTTCCAGGTCGCTGGCCGTGGTGGACAGCGTGAGCGCCTGAATCGTGTCGGCGGTGCCCTTGAGGTTGTAGGTGCTGGAATGCAGCGCGGTGCCCGACGTGATGGCGGTGGCGCTGGCGGCTTTCTTGATGACTGCCGTGACGGCAGAGCCGTCCGTGCCCGCCACCGTGGGCCGCCCGGTGATGCCATGTACCACGTAGGCGCGGGTGGCCACGAAGGACACTTTGTCCACGCTGGACGCGTTGTATTCGATGTTGACCGTGACGAATCCGCCGTTGTCAACATCCTTGCCTTGGACCCCCATGGAGCCATCTGCGTTCTGTCTGAGTTGAGGCATAAGCCCTCCAAAGAAAAAGCCCCCGAAGGGGCTTGGTTGGTCAGTCCGTCATCAGAGTATGTCGTACACGGCTCCGTGCGCTTTGGGCGCGCGGCATTCGAGCGTGTATTCCACGATGATTTCGCGCTTCTCGGCGTCGCCGGTCGGTGCCAGTTCCTTGGTGAAGAACGGGCGCAGGTAGGCGATGGCCAGCTTGTCGGACTGCAACAGGAACACGTCGCGGCTGGCCATGAAGCGGTTCGGCACCGCTTCGATGGTGCCGAAGTCCGACACGTAGAAGTCCACCGCCGCGTACAGCTTGGCATCTTCCGACTTGTCCATGCGGGTGGCATTGCCCGAGAACGAGGAGAAGGTCTGCTTCGCCGCCGGGGGCAGCATGATCATGTCGGGTTCGCCGCCAGCGGTGTAGCACTGCTGCAAAACGTCCTTGATCTGCGCCTCGGTGAAGGCGCGTTGCGTGCCCGCCGTATAGCCGGTGTTGCCGGTGTAGCTGGCCAGCGTGCCGCCGTTGCGGTTCACGTTGTCCACCACCCAGCCGCGCAGGCCACGCGATTGACGCGGAGAGGTTGCCGTCACATCGAGCTGCGTCAGGTCGGTTTCCATGTCGCGCTTGATTTCAGCCGACGCCAGGGCGAGCTGGTAAGCCAGTTCGTCCTTGCGGCCCGCCGAGTTCATCGCCTGCTGCGAGCCGGACACGATCACGGTTTTCGTGCTGATCTGCGTACGGTTCGTCAGGCGCACGGTCGGCGTAACGGACTTGGCCGACGCATCGTCACCTTCGGCCTGCTTGTTGGAAGCAGCCGCAGCGAGTTCCTGCACCTGCCATTCGTGCAGCGTGTTGGTCGCCTTGGTTTTGGCCGCGCGGCTCAGGGTCGGCGTTGCGGTCGGGCTGATACGGTAGATCGCATCGGACAAGTCCTCACGGTTGCCGATGGCGGCGGTGGTGAGGAAGGTATTGGTAGGAGCGGTCATGATCGATTCCTTTCAATCAAATCAGGCTGGCAAACACAGCAGCGGCATCTTCGATCCGCCCTGTCTTGCTCAATTTCTGGAATGCAGCGCCGCGCCGGTCGAGGTTGTGAGACTCGCCAGTGCCGCTGCGCTCAACTTTCTGCGGAAGGTTCTGCACCTTCTTTGCTGCCGCCGATGCCTTGCTAATCATCTGGTCGTACAGCATGGCTTTGCGGGCAAGAATCACGGCTCTTGCGTCCGTGATCGAAGAAACATCGTTGTCCGAATAGCCCTCTTGCGTCAGATACTGCTTCAGGGATTCGGTTTCGGCTTTGCGCTTCGATTCGTCCTTCC
>JAGWUW010000319.1 GCA_028868235.1 Betaproteobacteria bacterium
AATACTTTGGATAAGCAGGGCAATGCATTGATCAGGCTCCAGGTAAACTTTGGCTGGCTGGGAAAGTTCAACCTGGCTTGCCGTTGGGAATATCCGGCGGCGTTGCGATACGTCACCAGTTGTTAATAATTGTAAATGATAACCATTATTATTTACAAGTGGCTGGTGTTTTGAAAGGAGGAAAGCAACTATGGATTTGAGATCGCCGCCCTCGTGGCAGCGTCAGACGCTATTGCCAATCAAACACTGCCCCATATCGACCTAACTGATCTACCTGTTATGTTTGATACGGCAGCGCGTTCTGCGATTTTTTCTTCGCTGTGTTGGCCTGAGGTTGCTACACGCAACGACTACCCTGCATGCGGGTGAATCCGGGCTCGCTGTTGTAACCGGGACGGATGCAGATGGTCACGCCGAGCGAGCGGGCGGCCTTGTCGATGTCGGGCGGAAAAGGGGAAAATGGCACCGAACGTTCAATGACTGCCTTGATGAATGCTACCTCATCCGCTTGGTCACCAGCATTGAGAACTACGAAGGATTTCAGCGAACCATCCGGGTTTAGCCGGAACTGTATGGCTGCAGTCTGGACTCCCTTGTGTTTACGTTCGTTGTTAACGAAGCTGGCGCTACGGTTCAGGCGTCGGACTAGGCCGTCGAGATACATTTCCAGGCTAAAGGGATTGGCCGGGGGGCCATTTGGGCGTAATTCGAGCAGGGCGTCGCCTGCCGCATCTTCCCGTGCCAGTTGCCGGCCAGCCTCTCGTGCCATGGCCAGCGAGCGTTGCGCCAAGGTTGGTTTCGGGGTTGCCTTGGCCTGATCGGCCAGTTCGTTAAGAAAACCGTCCATTTCCGCCTTTTGCGCGACAGTCCATTGTGGAACAGCATTACGCGACTTTTCGGTGGTAAGTACTCGTGCTTTGGCTACTGTTTTTTTTGCCTTGGTACTGGAGGATTTGGGCGGCGACTCGGCAATTTGTTCGACTGCTTTCTTGCTGGGTGCCAGCCTGGCTTCTAGGCGTGACACCGCCTCCGGGCTACCGCTTGGATCATGGCGAGGGATAAACAGCACCAGCAGGTGGATCGCCAGTGAAACGGCTACGGCGAAATGCAGTGCGCGCTGCTCCTGGGATCTCTCAAAAATTTTCATGGCCGGCATTTTATGCGGCCGGCCGCATTGGGTAGCTGAAAATCGTTATTTAGGCTCGTAACAATTTGAAAATTTTTTGTGGTTAGCCAGATAGTGTCGGGGGAACGCCGCCACAACCATTAGCGATTGTCAGGCGGTATACCCTGAAAGCGTCGGGCACTTTGCTGCGCCTGGCTGGTTATTGCCTGCAACCGTTCCGGCGAAAGAGTCAGTTCTTGGGCTAGAATCTCGCCGACGCGCTGGATGCTGCTTTCGGCAGCCTTGGCATCGAGGAAAAAGGCGCGCGTACGGCGGGCCAGTATGTCTTCCGTGGTGCGAGCAGCTTCATGGCGGATGGCGAAGCGGACCTGCGCCTCGCTGTAGGGAAAGGCCGGATGGAGTACCCGATCATGGCCCGGGAGTTCAATCAACAGCGACGCATCGGTGCCGAGCGGGTTGTCATTTTCCGGCTTAGTTGGGCAGCCGTGAAGCTTCAGCGTTCGTGTCATGCTGAGTTCCGCGGGCAGGCCGGCAACCTGGATTGCACAATCGACGACCTGTTCACCCATACGGCGGTAAGTGGTCCATTTGCCGCCAGCGATGGTGATCAATCCGCTGGTGCTGACCATGATGGCATGATCGCGGGAGAGGGCTGACGTGCTCCTGTGATCGCTGTTGTTTTCTGGGTGAATCAGTGGGCGCAGTCCGGCGAAGGCACTGCGGATGTCGGTGCGGGTCGGCGGCTGCACCAATACGCCGGCCGCGGTGTGCAGCAGGAAATCGATTTCCCGGTCTAGTGGTAGTGGGTCGTCGAGTTGGTGCAATTCGGGACGAGGCGTGTCGGTGGTGCCGAGTAGTACCTTGCCTTGCCAGGGAATGGCGAACATGACGCGGCCGTCTTCGGTTTTCGGGATCATCAGCGCCTGTTGGCCGGGCAGGAAATCGGCATCGACGACCAGATGGATGCCCTGGCTCGGTGTCAGCAGCGGAGGGGCGGTTGGCTCATCCATTTGGCGTACACGATCGGCATGAACACCGGTGGCGTTGATGACGGCGCGGGCCTGAATTTCGAATTGCTCCTCGCTTTCGGCATCGCGCAACACGGCACCGACGATGCGCCCACCACTTTTGAGCAGTCGGGTGACCGGCAGGTAATTGAGGCAGGTGGCACCGAGATCGATAGCCGTACGCATCAGGGTGATGGCCAGCCGGGCGTCGTCAAACTGGCCATCCCAGTAGCGGATACCGCCGCACAAGTGCTTGCGGCGCAAACCGGGCAGAGCGGCGATGACTTCCTGACGATTGAGACTGACGGATGCATCAAGGCTATGGTGGCCGGCCAGTAGATCGTAGAATTTTAGCCCAGCCCCATAGACGACCCAGTCGATGCCGCGCCAAGCTGGGATGACAAAGGCCAGCGGATGTACAAGGTGTGGGGCATTGGCGAGCAAATGGCTGCGTTCGTGCAGGGCATGGCTGACCAGCGCAAAGTCACCCTGGCGCAGGTAGCGTACCCCGCCATGGATGAGCTTGGTGCTGCATGACGAAGTGCCGGAAGCAAAATCCCGTGCTTCGACAAGCAGGGTTCGATAACCACGGGCTGCAGCATCTACTGCCGCGCCCAACCCGCTGGCGCCGCCGCCGATGATCAAAACATCCCACCGCTTACTGTCGCGCAAGGCGGCAAGGCGATCCAGCGGACTGTCCGGTCTGTTCATCACACGGTCCTGGCCCAATGCAGGCTGCGATCGACGGCGCGGCGCCAGTCGCCGAATAGGGCATCGCGCCTGGCGTTCGGCATGGCTGGTTCGAAGCGTCGTTCGGCTTGCCACAGCGCTGTCAGCTCGGCTTCATCCTGCCAGAAACCAACCGCCAATCCGGCCAGATAAGCGGCACCGAGCGCAGTGGTTTCGGTAATCCGGGGGCGGATTACCGGTACGCCGAGCAGGTCGGCCTGAAATTGCATCAGCAGGTCGTTTTTCGCTGCGCCGCCATCGACGCGCAACTGACTGATCGAATGGTCGGCATCGCTGGCCATCGCAAGCAAGACCTCGGCACTCTGGAAAGCGATGGCTTCCAGCGCAGCGCGGGCGATATGGGCGCGAGTCGTGCCGCGGCTCATGCCGATGATGGCACCGCGGGCGTACGGGTCCCAGTATGGCGCGCCAAGGCCAGTGTGGGCTGGCACCAGATAGACGCCGCCGTTGTCAGGCACGCTGGTGGCAAGCTCTTC
>JAGWUW010000320.1 GCA_028868235.1 Betaproteobacteria bacterium
GGAGCGCGCAATGGAAATTCTTGGCGAATTGCTGATCGGCAACGCAGCTGTCCGCGGGACAGGCCCAACCTTTACAGCTTTCGATCCGCGAAACCGCACGGCCATCGATCCGGAATTCGCGGGTGCCACAATTGCAGATGTTGATCACGCCTGCGCTCTTGCAAATCAGGCATTCACCTCGTTTCGCGCAACCCGGCCAGAGCTTCGCGCTTCCTTCCTTGATGCAATTGCGGTCAATCTGGAAGCTATCGCAGACACCATAGTGGCGCGTGCAATGACGGAAACGGGGCTGCCCGAAGCGCGCTGCAGGAATGAACTGGGGCGCACAACCGGCCAGCTTCGCATGTTCGCCCGGGTGGTGCGTGATGGCTATTATCTTGACGCGCGGATTGATCCGGCGCTGGCAGATCGTACACCGCCACGGGCCGACATCCGGTTGGTCAATCAGCCGCTTGGGCCGGTGGTCGTTTTCGGAGCCAGCAACTTCCCGCTCGCCTTCTCAGTTGCCGGCGGGGATACCGCTTCTGCACTCGCGGCGGGATGCCCGGTGATTGTCAAAGCACACCATGCGCACCCCGGCACTTCGGAACTCGCGGGCCGCGTGATCCAAAGGGCGGTTGCCGAATGCGGCCTGCACGAAGGCGTATTCTCTTTGCTCTTTGGCGATGGCCGCGAAATCGGTTCCGCACTGGTTGCCGATCCGCGCGTCCAGGCGGTGGGCTTCACCGGATCGCGGCAAGGTGGCACCGCACTGATGGCTGTCGCACAGGCGCGCCGGCAGCCGATCCCCGTCTATGCTGAAATGAGTTCGATCAATCCGGTTGTGCTGTTGCCGGGTGCACTGGCCGAACGTGGCGAAGCAATAGGAACGGCATTCGCCGCCTCGGTGACACTCGGGGCAGGCCAGTTCTGCACCAATCCCGGACTCTTGTTGGCGATCGATGGCCCGGGACTGGAAAGCTTCATCGAAGGCACGCGCGTCGCACTGGCAGCTGCACCGCCAGCACCAATGCTCACACCCGGCATCCACCAGGCATATTGCCACGGCGTCAGCCAGCTTGAAGCCAATCCGCGCGTGAAGCGACTGATTGCCGGGTTGGCAGGCGAAGGATTTGTCTGTCAGGCAAACCTGTTCGAAACCAGTGCCAGTGATTTCCTTGGCGATGCCAGTCTTTCCGAAGAGGTCTTCGGCGCTACCGCCCTGTTGGTAAGGTGCGCCAATGCGGGCCAGTTGCAGCAGGTAGTCGATGCACTTGAAGGACAATTGACCGCGTCCGTGCATGCGGCGGAGAGCGATCTTGAGCTCGCTGGCTCGCTCATGCCAAGTCTGGAGCGAACCGTGGGGCGCATCTTGTTCAACGGCTTCGGTACAGGCGTCGAAGTCTGCGACGCGATGGTCCACGGTGGCCCATACCCTTCAACCAGCGACGGCCGCTCAACCTCGGTCGGCAGTCTCGCGATCATGCGCTTCCTGAGGCCGATCTGCTATCAGGATCTGCCCCCTGCCCTGCTCCCGCCAGCCATCCAGGACGACAATCCCTTTGGCAACCCGCAACTGCTGAACGGCAAGCGATAAGTATTGCATCGAGACCGGCAGGATTGGATTCGCCGCGATTGATGATGTGAACGGGCCATGGTCTTAACGACCACGAATGGAGACAAGGGGAGCCGAACGTGGCCGCAAAAATACCGCTCAAGATTGCGATTTCGACTGAGCATCCGCACACCGAGGCAATCCGCAATGGTTCGATTCCAATTGAAGGCGTCGAACCCGAATTCGTCGTCACGAAGCCCCAGATCGGTGCTTTCCGGAGGATGGTTCGCGACCTTGAATTCGATGTCTGCGAGATCGCCCCGACCACCTACATCATTGCCCGCGCCTACGGTAAACCGTTCAAGGCGCTACCGATCTTCGTCGTGCGTCGCTTCCATCATTCAGGCCTGCTCGTTCGTCCCGACGCCGGGATCACGCACCCCAAGGATCTGGAAGGCAAGCAGGCGGGCGTTCGCGCCTATTCGGTGACCACCGGGGTGTGGACACGTCAGGTTCTGATCGATGAATTCGGGGTCGACAACGACAAGATCACCTGGTGGGTCGATGACGAGGAGCACGTGCAGGAGCTTCCGCTTCCGGCCAACGTCAAGCACGTTGCTGCCGGAGACAGTCTCGCCGACATGATCGCACGAGGCGACATTGTCGCAGGTTTCGAGAAAGCGGCAGGGATCGGTCGCACCGGCGCGCCGACGGGCGGCTGGCAGGAAGTGGAAGCAGACTATCCCGACCTGTTCCCTAATGCCGAGGAACTGGAAGCAGACTATTATCGCCGGACCGGAGTCTACCCGATGCACGGGACAATCGTCGTCAAGGATTCCGTCCTTGAAGAGCATCCCTGGGTGGTCAAGTCGCTCAACGATGCCTTCACGCGCGCCAAGGACGAATGGATCGCCAAAATGCATTCGGGCGAAGACCAAAGTGCGACAGCGAAGAAGTACAGGAAGCTGACCAAAGTCGTCGGTCATGACCCTCTGCCTTACGGGATCGAAGCGAACCGGTCGACGATCGAGGCGCTGGAAAAGACGGCCTTCGACCAGCGACTTACCCCCCGCCGCATGACGATGGACGAGCTATTCGTCGATCCTTCCAAGTTTTGAGAACCGAACCATGATCATCGATTGCCACGGCCACTTCACCACCGTCCCACCACGCTTTCGCGAATGGCGGTCGAAACAGGTCGATGCCGCCAATGATCCTGCCAATGCGCCCGATCCCCGGGACGCGGTTATCAGCGACGATGAAATTCGCGAAGGTGTTGGCGGCGGGCAGTTGAAGCTCCAGCAGGAACGCGACGGCGACCTGACGCTGTTCTCGCCGATTGCGGGCCTGATGAGCCATCACCTCGGCAACGAGCAGACCAGTCTGGTATGGGCCGAAGTTTCGAACAACAACGTCAAGCGCGTGTGCGAACTCTATCCGGACAATTTCGCGCCGGTCTGTCAGTTGCCGCAATCGCCGGGTGCGCCGCCTGCCAATTCAGTGCCGGAACTGAAGCGTTGCGTCGAGGAAATGGGCTTTGTCGGCTGCAACATCAACCCCGATCCGACCGGTGGCTACTGGACCGGCAAGCCCTTTACCGACCGCGAATGGTATCCTTTGTTCGAGGCGATGTGCGAACTTGATGTACCCGGCATGGTGCACGTCGCCGCCTCCTGCAATCCGAACTTCCACGGCACCGGCGCGCATTACCTCAATGCCGACACGTCGGTGTTCATGCAGCTGCTCCAGTCCGATCTGTTCAAAGACTTCCCCACCCTGCGCCTGATCATCCCGCATGGCGGCGGGGCTGTGCCTTATCACTGG
>JAGWUW010000321.1 GCA_028868235.1 Betaproteobacteria bacterium
GGCCAGGTTACTGACGGCGACGATGACCGAGAAGCTGTCGTTCAGTTGCTGCCGAACACTGTTCAGCGCCATGCTGTCCTTCGGTGCATCATCCAGCGGGATGACGAAGGCGCAGGGCACAGCCAGCGCGGCGTTTTCCGGCAGCAGCTTGAATTGTGCTGCACCGGCGACCCGGTTGCCGAAGGTGGCGCAACGGGTGCGCAGGGCGGAAATAATCGGTTCGAGCTGCATGCTTACCTCGGTACCAGCGAATGCTTCAGGGCATCGCGGATCTGGCCGCGAACGCTCTCGCGCTTGGCGGCCAGTGCGGTGGTGATGAAATTGCCACGGCGCGCCAGATTGTTCTTGGTGCTGCCATAGAACAGGAAGGCCGGGTAGAAGGCGGTCATTTCCTTGCTCTTCCTGACGCCAACCTTGATCCAGCCGCCCTTGCTGCCCTTCGACACAATGCCAATGGCGCGCTTGAGGGCGCCGGACTGCAGCCCAGGGAAGTCGCCAGCGGCCGAGATTGCCCGGCGCGAGACAATGCGCCTGGCTTCTTTGCGCACCTGGGCGGCACCTTCGCGCAGGGCCTTGCGCATGGCCTTGCGGTCGTAGTCGATCGTCTTGTGAAACTCGAGACCAACGCGTACATCAAACCCGCCAAAGCTGCCGGCGCTGATTTCCTTATCCATCAGCTGATTGCCCCCAAGTCCTTGACGCTGACCTGCGTGAAGCGCTGCATGTCGCCGACGTTAATGGCGTCGATGACACGGTAGCGCCGGTTCTGCCACTCGAAAACGTGGCTCGACGTGATGTCCTGCGGCCGGGTGCCGGTGCCGTAGCGGATCCAGAAGAGGTGCGTCGGCACCTCACCTGTCTGCGCACCAGCACGGATCGCCAGGCCATAGACCGGCTCGACCTTGGCGAACAGCTTGCGGCCGGCGTCGAAGGTCTGGTCAAGCCCGAAGGCGGCGTTCGGCACATCGTTCCAGATGCGCAACAGGACGCTGCGATTCAGCTCTTCGGCGACAGGTAGTCTGATCATGAGAAGGAATGCACCCGGTAAGGGATAAGCAGCGCGTCGATAGCGCGCATCCGGCGGTCGTACTCGTTGTTCTTCGCATCATCGAACGCGGCCTCGTAGTGCGCCTTGGCGTACATGATGATCGCGGCCTTGATGCCCTCTGGGACGGCGGCAGCGGCACCGTAGCCCACCGTGAAATTGACCTCCACGGCACTGATTTCCTGCCGCGTCGTCGGCCAGTTCTTGCCGAAAGCCGGCACGATGCGCGCCGGCTCGGACATGGTGTCCACCTTGTAATCGGCGGCATTCATGGTCTGTAGCACGCCGCCCGGATCGGTGTACTTGATCGATTCGACACTGAGCAGCGTCGATATCGGGATAACGATTTCGTAGCCAGTCTTGCCAGTGGGTAGGAAGGTGCTGATCCCACCCATGCCGGCAAGCCCCCACTGCTGGCCGAGCCAGTATTCGGTCAGCCGGCCCGCCATCGGTGACGGGAAGCGATCGCCTGTCATCTTCCATTGCTGGGAGACGAAGGCGCGGCGACAGATGGTCTCGGCATGTTGCCGGCCAGCAATGAGGTAGCTCTGGATCATGCTGTCGTGATCGGTGAAATCAGCATCCACCCGCATGTCGTTCTTGGCGTCGGCCAGGCTGACGGGTTCGGCAGCGGGCGCGCTGATTTGCTTGATCGGCATGATTTACTGTGCGGCGACGGGATCTACAACGGTTTGACCAGCGGGATCGACTACCGGGTCGACAACGACAGCAGCGCCTTCGATGACTTCGGCGTGCACAACGACTTCGGCACCTTCGGCGACGGCGTAGGCAACGGCAGCCTTGGCGATATCGACAACACCGGCATCAGCGTAGGCCTTGGCCACCGTATCGGGCAGCTCGACAACCTGGTTGATCTTGTAATCGATCCCTTCGATGCGGGTATCGACCAGAACACGGACTTTATTGGGCATGATGGCTCCTTGCATTCAGTACGAGAACAGGGCCGGCAGCGCCGGCCCCCTGCGCTCCGACGACGATTAGGTCGCGGAGTTGGCGTAGTGCTTGACCGGGTTGGTACCGGCATCCAGCAGGCGACCATCGGCACGCATGAACAGGATGAAGGCGACCTGCAGGCTGTCGGCGTAGCGCTCGGTGAGGCGCAGCATGGTCACATCGCGGACGATGCGCAGCTTGTACTTGTCCAGGCGCCCGAAGGCGATCGACTTGGCATTGGCAGCCATGGCCGGCATGTCCTGGTTGACCGCAACTTCGTAGCCGAGAACGCTGTCGGCCATGGCGCCGGCCAAGCCGTCGTAACCCGGCAGGAAGATCGGACGGCCCTGGGTGTCTTTCAGCTTGCGCACGATCTTGAGCGAGCTGTCGGCCATCGTGAACTTGCTACCCGGACGGTAGAGCGGATCGATGGAGTGGATCAGGTCGATCAGGTCGTCGAAGATGACGGTCAGCGTCTGGCCGGTGGTGCCAACCTTGCCAGCAACGGAGTCGAGCATCAGGCCGCGCGGCTGGCCGGTGCCGGTACCATTGGTGGCGTGGGCATTGATCGCACGCGCCAGGGACTGGCCCAGGGCATCGGTGATGAAGCCTTCGCCGAAAGCGGAATCCTGCAGGAACTCGTAGGAGACCGGCAGGATCGGCGAGCGATAGGTGAAGGAGCCGAGGTTGGCGACGCCGAACGGGGTGCTGGAATCGGCAGAGCCAGCCGTGTTTTCACCAACGATCGTGGCCAGCACGTTGGTGTAGTTGAAGGTCGGCATCGGCAGGGTAGCGCCGGTGTCGGTACGCAGGATTTCCGAGGTGGACATCATGCCGCCGTAGGCCTTCAGCGCGATTTCCAGCTGGTCGCGGAAGTCCTGCGGTACGGTGTAGCCGCCGGTGTTGGAGGTGCCCTGGGAGAAAGCCCGGGTTTCCAGGTTGTTGTCACGCTTGCCCAGCATGAACTGACGCTCTTCCTGCGTCAGCTCGCCCATGCCTTGACGCATGAACTTGTCGAAGACGCGCTTTTCGTCGAGTTCGCCATCCTGACCGGCGGCACCAATGGCAGCGATCTGGCGGCCAGCGGCGCGCAGCTCGGACGGGACGACGATACCGGCGGTGTCGAGCTTTTCGGAGCGCTTGATGGCTGCATCGATCTTGGCCAGATCGGCATCCATGGCGGCCCACTTGGCATCCTCGTCGGTGGTGAAGGCGCGCTCTTCTTTTTGCGCGGCTTCGTGCAGGGCGCGCATCTGGGTCACCAGTTCAGCGCGCTGATCTTTCAGTTTTTGCAGCATGGTTTGTCCTTTCAGAGACGATTGCAGGGCTGAAGCAGGCCCGCGCGCTGCC
>JAGWUW010000322.1 GCA_028868235.1 Betaproteobacteria bacterium
GAGACGGCAATGACCGCGTGTGTTCTTGATATGTTCTTTTCTTCGAATCCTCCAATTTTCCATCGGAATTGAAACCCATGGCTCGCAAACAATCCGACTATCTTGCTGCGCTGCTTGCAGAAGATGAACCCACCGTCAGCCGGGCTGAAGCAGAAGCTACCCCCCTTCCCTCCCCCGTCGAGCGGACCAGGGGCTCCACCTTGCTCAGCCGGGAAAGCGCGCTGGCGCGCATGGCCAGCGGCGAAGTTCGCCAGGTGACACAGTTGCTGCTCGATCCGGCAAAGGTGCGGGTATGGCCGGGCAATGCCCGCTCCTATGCCCACCTTTCCGAGGAGTCGTGCGCCGACCTCATCGATTCGCTGGTGGCTGAAGGAGGCCAGAAAGTGCCGGCGGTTGTCCGCAGGATCGACGGCGATCCGGCCCATGATTACGAAGTGATCGCCGGCACCCGCCGCCACTGGTCGGTGGCCTGGCTGCGCGCGCACTCCTACCCCGACATGATGTTCGTGGCGCAAGTTGCCCAGCTGGACGACGAAGCAGCATTCCGGCTCGCCGACCTGGAGAACCGGGCTCGAAAGGATGTCTCCGATCTGGAGCGGGCGCGCAATTATGCCGGCGCGCTCAAGTCGCACTATGGCAATCACCTCTCAAGGATGGCCGAACGTCTGAAGCTGTCAAAGGGCTGGCTTTCGAAGATGCTCAAGGTCGCCGCATTGCCTGATGGGGTGATCGCAGCCTTTGCCTCGCCGGCCGACGTGCAGCTCAAGCCTGCCTATGCATTGGCGCAAGCGCTGGACAGCACCGAAGCCGCCTCTGCCATCCTCAAGGAGGCCAAGCTAGTTGCCAAGTTGCAGGACGAGGCGCGCAAAAGCGGAGCCCCTGCCCTGCCCGCGGCAAACGTGCTGCAACGCCTGCTGGCTGCGCCCGCGAAAAGCGGTGAGCGCGCCGAACCGATGGTGATCTGCTCTAGCTACGGCCGTGAACTGCTGACGGTGCAGTCGGTCAATCGGCAAGGTGTCACAATCCGGCTCCACGCCGGATCAGGGGCGGGGCAAGACGAGATGGTCAATGCCTTGCGCAATGCGCTGACCCAGCTGGAGGAGCAGGGCAGGGGTCTTAAGCGGTGACGGCAAAGCACCTCCTCGTGCACGCCCGGATGGATGCATCCCGATCAAGCGGACAATGCCGTTTCCCGGACGATGTTTCCCCGGGGAAACATTCCAAATGACCCGTTCGCGCAAGACGAGCATCACAGAGCAGTTCGACCTGTTCCTGCCGTACATTGCCGACCTCCCTTTGCGTGACCAGCGCGAAATGATGGAGCGGCCGTTCTTCAGCCTGGCCAAGTCGAAACGAGTCAAGCCGATCGATTATACCAGTCCTGACGGCAAACTCTGGGTCAATGTTTCGGGCAACCCAAACTACGGCATGGCGACGATTTGGGATGCCGACATCCTGATCTATTGCGCCAGCATGCTGGCCGACATGGCGCGACGAGGGTCTAATGACCTTCCCCGCAAGCTGCACATTATGCCTTACGACTTGCTGCGAGCTATTGGCAGGCCGACCACTGGGCGAGCCTATGAACTGCTTGGCCAGGCGCTCGACCGCTTGGTCGCCACCACCATCAAGACCAACATCCGCGCAGAGAATCGACGCGAGGCAACGTTCTCGTGGCTCGATGGCTGGACACAACTTGTGGACGAACGCACTGAGCGTTCGCGCGGGATGACGCTGGAGCTGTCCAACTGGTTTTGGGAAGGCATTATGATGAAGGGCGGGGTGCTCTCCATCGACCGCGCCTATTTCGATATTACCGGCGGACGCGAACGCTGGCTTTACAAGGTCGCGCGCAAACACGCTGGCGGGGCAGGGGAGGCGGGCTTTGCGATCTCGATGCCAGTGCTATTTGAGAAGAGCGGCGCGGAAGGTGAGTACCGCCGGTTCAAGTTCGAATTGCTCAAGCTGGCCGAGAAGAACGCGCTGCCCGGATATGGCCTGAGCATAGAGGAAGGGAAGGGCGCTGAGCCGCTGCTTCGAATGAGGCGGATCGACGGCAAGGACGGAGCCGAAGTCCGCCTGCCGGAAAGGCCGAGCAATGAGGCTGCAGTTGCCCCTTCACCGTCAAGCGAACCCCCTATCCGTTCTGGGCATTCGGCGCGCGCGAATTCCACGCCCATTGTTTCACCGGGGAAACAACGCCACCCGAACAGGGTCGACGTTCGGACCGCGGAGTTGGACGTCGTCGATGCCCGCAAGCTCATCCGCTCGACCATCGCCGGTCTTAGCGATGCTGCCACGCGCGGTTTCATGGCCGATGAAACCATCGATCACTTACGTGCGACTTGCCCCGGATGGGACCTTCATGCTCTACACGCCGACTTTGAGCGCTGGGTCAACGCCGATGCGGAACGCATGCCCGTCGATTGGCAGCGTGCGTTTATCGGCTGGGTTACCCGACATCACGAGAAGAACCGCCACACATTGCGCGGTTGATGAGCGGTGCGTCCGAAAGCCGCCGGGCAATTCGGGCGGCTTTCGAGGCTTCATTCGAGGCTTCAATTGTACTCGTCTCTTACCACAATCGAAGTCAAAATCGGCAGGCAGCCAGCCCGGCTCAGGTTCATGCAAACGCCTGCGATGTGACCCGATCTGGCCTAAAGGCTGGTCATCGGAGAAACTTCATTCCTTGCGATCAACCGTTCCGTGGCAGCCTTACCTGAAAAGGTCGGGACCCCTCGCCACGTTTCCGTATCGCGCGATTGCCGAACCCCATGCCTGAGGATGTAACGGCCATAAACCCAGATCGGCGTTCCCGAAGTGTCGCGTTATCGCCTGATGAAGACCGAGATGAAGCGGGCAGGCATGCTTCTCACGACCGATTGAACGTCCGCGCACCCCCCTGTGTCGAAACTGATTCAAAAATCGCCCCCAAGGACTCGTCATCGACACAACAGGAACGACTGCCGGTCGTTTGTCGATCCATCGGGAACGTCATGCCGAACTATCAGGAACGACATGACGACCTTTCAGGTACGGACAATCGACATTTCGAGAACAAGCCACCTTACACGACTCGCGGGAAATCGGACGTTTCTGACCAGAAGAACCCGCCTTAACCTTTCTAACTCAATGATAACCCATCTCTAACAGTGCTGATTTCCGATTCCGGATTGAATAGGGGGATAATCATGCCGGAAACCGCCTGTAGGGAGAGCGGCCTCGCCCGGAAGGCAGAGGCCGTGACGGGTTAACACCAACCGCAACTGCGTTAACCATACCACTACACTGAGCCGCATGTCGGTCGTTCTAGAAAGGAGGGCAGTCGCACCCCAAGCTAAGAGC
>JAGWUW010000323.1 GCA_028868235.1 Betaproteobacteria bacterium
GCAAATTGACAAAGTTCTCGTCAGCCACCAGCCGCCGAAAGGCCTGGATCAAAAACAGAAGTCGCTGCTGGGCTAAGTCGGCCTTTCTGACAATCAGCTTTTGCCGCTCAACCTCCTTTTGGTAGGTGCGAACCAAGCTTGAAGTCGTGATGTCGGATCGGGTGCGAGGGGTGCCACGTGCAATAGATCGACCCAGACTCTTTCTCTTGTCAATCAACCGCCTTGCGTCCATCAGCTGCTTGCCACGCAAGGTACCTGCCTCATAGGCGCTTTGGAGGGCTGCCTGTACAGCCTGGTCATCATTCCCAGCCCCGACAATCGCCAAAGCTGCATTGAGCGGAATGCCACCACTTTGAACCGCGACCAGCAGCCGCTCTTCGCCATGGTCAATCAAGCTCAAGATGCCCTGTACATAGTGAAAGGTCAAACCCGTCTTTGCAGCGATTTCCCGGCCGTCATGGCCGCGATCACGCAACTGAGTGATCCCTGCCAACAGCTCAAGCGGTCGACCATGGAGGCGCGCCATGTTCTCGGCCAGGCTCATGATCAAGGCGTCTTCGTCACTGACTGCTACGACAAGCGCGGGGATGGTCTTCTCGCCCAGCATCTTGAACGCTTTGAATCGCCCTTCCCCGCATATCAGCAAGAAGCGTTCTTCCCCGACACCTTTGGTTCTGGGCGTGACCGTGATGGGCTTTTTCAGGCCGATGGACTTGATGTTGGCAACGATGTCATCAAAACCCCGCTTCCCACGCTCTCGTGGGTTCAGGACGTCAATTTTCTCAACCGGAATCATCCTGATCTCGCCAGGGCCGCTGTGCTGCTTCATGCCGCAATCCGAAGCCGAGATCTCTCGGCCATGCTGTAAAGGTAGTCCAGCGAATCGAAACGATAGCTGTCAAATTCAATCGGGTTTCGATCTGCAAGGTTGATGCGTCCATGGCCAAAGTCCAACCGCGGCAACAAGTAGTAGTCCAGCACAGATCGATTGCCTTGGTCCAATCGAACGGCCACCGTGATGTCTGGAAGCAGGCTGGTGTCAAAACGGACTTTCCAGCGACTCGGCCCATCATCTAAGGAATGGCACCGTGCCAACACGATGGACGCGGTGAACTCGCCATTCACTCGCAGCAGATCGGTCCCTGGATCTCGGTCGACCGCACCGCCCAAATCGGCAATGCGGCCCTCGGTCTGCTTCAATATCTCTGGATACATGCCCCGGAGCATTCTGTTGATCTCAAGGTAGCGATAGTCCCGATCTGGTGTGTACCCCACCATTTGGTAGGCACGCATCAGACTGCCGAACCGATGGGCATAAATCGAGGTCGACGGCATGCCCTCAGATTCATTGATCACGATGCCAGACAAAAAACCCCGATGCTTGTACAGGCTGCGCAGGCGCTCGATCAACTCGTCGTCGGTAAAACGGCGGGCACGCGCCCTGATGATGCCCTGCACGGTATAGAAGAGTTCGGGCGCCACGATCGGCTCAAATGCGGCCTCCTTGCAGATCCACATCGTCGGCGGATTAACCACCCTCACCTTCTTGAGCTTGAAGGAACGCCGGTTGTAGACGTTGTTGCCGATGTACTTCTCGTTAGACAAGACCTCGCGCACCGTCGCCCGCGTCCAATCGCGCCCGAGGTCTGTTCGGATATTTTGCGTGTTGAGCCGTTCGGCGATCTCCAGCTCGGTCAGGTTGTCAGTGACGAACCAGCGGTAGATCTGGTTGACGGCGGCAACCTCGTCGTCGGGCCCCGGCTGCAGGATGACGCGGTCGGTTTGCAGGCTCTTGTGCTCACCGCGAGCCAGTTCACCTTTGAACGTGCCGGACTGATCGATCAACACACGCCGCAGGCCATAACCGGCGGGGCCGCCTTGCCGAAAGCCCAGCTCGATCAGACGACACTGCCCGGCGAATACCTTGGCCGACAACTCCCGACTGTATTCGCCCGCCATCGCACGCTTGACGCCCTTGACGATGGTGGACACGGGCGAGCCGTCGTTCTCGAACTGTTCGGCGCAGTAGGAGACCTGGATTCCGGCGCGGCGGCAGATGTATTCGTAATAGGCGCTCTCGTCGGCATCCTGAAACCGCCCCCAACGGCTGACGTCATAGACCAGGATGATCTGGAAATCGGCCTTGCCCGTCTCGACATCTTTGATCAGCTGCTGCAGTGCTTTGCGCCCATCGATACGCAGGCCGCTCTTGCCTTCGTCGGCGTAGGTGCGGACGATCTCGATGTTGCGCCGGGCAGCGTACTCACGGATCTTGTCGGCCTGATTCTCCGTCGAGTACTGCTGGTGCTCGGTCGACATCCGCACATACTCGGCGGCCCGAAATGTCGGAGGGGGTGACTCCGCCTCCGTTGAAAATTCTTCTGGCTGCATAGACCCGATCACTCATTGTTATGTGTACCTGCTCTCGGGTCTGCTTTTCACCTTACTGGCACGGCCGCGACCAGCGTGATGCGGGTCGGGATGCACAGGGTTGAAACTGTTGCCATTCAGGATGATCGAGAGCCCATTTGGAGAAAGAAGTTAAGGGCGAATCGCTGAGGTGTCGATCAAGTCCTCTCTTGACACGTCCATCTTGCACGGACACGTCAGGCACACCGGCGTGATCTCGACGATCCATGAAGCGCCGTTCTCCATTGGAAATGCTGGATGCCGCGCGATTCGATACAGGCCCGTCGGCAGGCCGCACACGTCCATCTTTGCAAGACCTGTATCGTGCCCCCTGAGATCACGCAGTTGCTGCTGTTCTCGGTTGTGCTGTTCGTACTCTGGCCTAGCGTCACGGTAGTTACGCCAATAGTCAGGATTGCGCTGCGACCACGCCTGTTGGGCTGCGCGCTGATTGAACCGGTAGTCGGAATCGGACTGAAGCTTGGCCCGCTGCCACTGGCGCTTGCGGGCGCGCTGGCAATTGGGCGAGGAGCAGTAGGCTTGGCCAGGAACTTGTGGGCGGGGTTCGAACGGCTGGCCACAACAGGCGCAGAGGGTGCTGGACATCGAAGTTCTCCATATGAAAACTCATATGGGAACTGCTGGCCGGTGGCTGCAATCAGGGAGGCTTGATGCGAGGCGATGCAACAGGACGGCACGATCTGTGGGCAAACCACAAACACACCCATTTACACCCGTTTAAAGGGGCTGCCGATTGGCCTCATCCTGAATGACACGGCACTGCTCGATGATGTCGGTGAAGCCCGGTTGATTCAGTGCCAGCAGGCCGTCTTCCAGCATCGCGGCGTAATCGTTTTCCAGCGCCGTCAACGATTCGCCCGTCGGGATGAGTTGCAGCTGACCACTGGTGGCGGCGAAGTAATCGATCTTGGCACC
>JAGWUW010000324.1 GCA_028868235.1 Betaproteobacteria bacterium
CAAGCTGCCCGAGGCGCCGCTACCGAAGGCCGCCCCCATGTCGGCCCCCTTGCCGTGCTGCATCAGCACCAGACCGATAATTGCGATCGCCACCAGAATATGGACCGTCAGGACGAGAGAGAATAACCAGTTCATGTTTTCAGCCTATCAATTTGCCGCCCGGCAAATTGCCAGGAAATCATCCGCAACCAAGGCAGCGCCGCCGACCAAACCGCCATCGACATCCGCTTGCCCAAACAATTCAGTCGCACTTTGCGGCTTCACGCTACCGCCATACAAAATGCGCACGCCGTTCGCCACCGAAGCGTCGAACTCCGCCACCTGACGACGAATCGCAGCATGCACTTCCTGAGCCTGCTGCGGCGTAGCGGTCACACCCGTACCAATCGCCCACACCGGCTCGTAGGCAATCACCGCCGAAGCCAGAGCAGACACGCCAACCACATTGAGCACCACAGACAACTGCCGGGCGACCACCTCGGCCGTCAGGCCGGATTCGCGCTCAGTCAGAGTTTCGCCAACACAGAGCACCGGAATCAAGCCCGCTTTCTGCGCCGCGACAAACTTTGCGGCAACGATGGCATCGCTTTCGCCGTAGAGCGCCCGCCGCTCCGAATGACCAACCAGCACATATCGACAACCAAAATCCTGCAGCATTGAAGCGGAGACTTCCGCCGTATATGCACCGATTGCATGCTCGCTGACCGATTGCGCCCCCCAAGCCACCCCACTGCCGGCGAGCAAAGCCTGAGCCTGTGCCAGATAGGGATAAGGCGGACAAACCGCCACATCGCACGGCAAGCTAGCCGCTCCTGCCTTGACCTGCGCGAGCAGCGCTGCATTCTGCTGGAGACTGCCATGCATTTTCCAGTTACCAGCGACTAGCTTTTTGCGCATAGGTGCAATGATTCGGTTGGCGAAAAACTTTTGGATTATAGCGACTTGGCGTTTTTTCGGTCAATATGAAAAGTGCCCCAATCTTACTAGGCAACACTCCCAACCACGGCCGCCAGTTTTTCTGCAGCATCGAAAACCTCTGCGGCATCGTCGCCTTCTACCATTACTCTCAATAGCGGTTCGGTTCCCGAGGCCCTCAGAAGAACACGCCCCCGACCGGCCAGACGCATTTCCGTGTTCGCTAGGGCGGCATTGATTACGGGATGATCCTTCCAGGAAAAGCCGTGCACCACCGGAACATTGATAAGCTTTTGCGGATATAACACCAGCCCCCCCAGCAGCGCCTTCAGATTACCCCCCGACTGCCGGAACGCAGCTAGGACTTGCAATGCCGCAACGATGCCATCGCCGGTCGTATGACGATCAAGTACAAGAATGTGTCCGGAGTTTTCTCCGCCGTAACACCAACCTCTTTCATTGAGCATTTCGACCACATAGCGATCACCGACCGCAGCTCGCGCAAAGGGAATACCTAGCGCGCCCAGTGCATGCTCAAGGGCTAGATTGCTCATCAAAGTGCCCACAACACCCTTAACTGGTGCAATCCGAGCACGGCTACGTACGATGGCGTAAAGCAACTGATCACCATCGTATAGATTGCCTTCAGCATCGACCATCTGCAGGCGATCCGCATCGCCATCAAGGGCGATTCCTAGATCGGCACGATTGGCCACCACTGCTTCACACAGCGTCTTAGGCGCAGTCGCTCCAACCGCATCGTTAATATTGAGACCATTGGGCTGAACGCCGATAGTCACCACCTCGGCGCCCAACTCATGGAATACACTGGGCGCGATGTGATAGGCCGCGCCGTGGGCACAATCGACTACAATTTTCAGGCCGCGCAAATCCTGATCATTCGGGAACGTACTCTTGCAAAATTCGATATAACGCCCGCGAGCATCTTCGATCCGTCTGACCCGTCCCAGCTCAGCTGGCGCAGCACAGACCATCGGCTCGTCTATTCCCAGCTCTATCGCGCACTCAACCTCGTCCGGCAGCTTGGTCCCTTGTGCCGAGAAAAACTTGATACCGTTATCATAGTACGGGTTATGCGAGGCCGATATAACAATGCCAGCCTGTAGACGCAAGGCGCGTGTCAAATAGGCCACTGCCGGCGTCGGCAGAGGTCCGACCAGGCAAACCTCCACCCCTGCCGCCGAAAAACCGGCCTCGAGAGCCGACTCTAGCATGTAGCCGGACAGGCGCGTATCCTTGCCGATCAGGACTGCCGGACGCTCGCCCGCCGGCATTTCACTGCGACCGAGCAAAACCCTCCCTGCAGCATACCCAAGACGCATTACAAAATCTGGGGTGATGGGCGATTGTCCCACACGGCCACGCACGCCGTCGGTACCAAAATATTTCCTGCTCACTGAGAATCTCCCCGTTCAACTGCCGCCCATACCATCAGGGTATCCTTGGTTGCGGCCACATCATGCACACGCAATATTTTCGCACCTTTCTGCGCAGCCATGAGTGCGGCAGCGACGCTTGCCGCCTGGCGCTGCTCGACAGGACGCCCGGTAATCCCCCCAATCATTGATTTACGCGACACACCGACCAGTACAGGCAAAGTCTTGGTGGTCCAGATATCCAGTGCCCTGAAGAGCGTCAGATTGTGTTCCAACGTTTTGCCGAAACCAAACCCCGGGTCCAGAACCAGCCTTTCGTTGGCAATTCCGATCCCACGACAGCGAAGGACCATATCTTCGAGAAAGGCACCCACTTCACCGACCACATCGCCGTAACTTGGCCCCTGCTGCATGGTACCGGGCTCGCCCTGCATGTGCATGATACACACAGCGCAATCGCTGCCGGCAATCGTTTCGAGTGCTCCCGGACGGGTCATACCGGTAATGTCGTTGATCATCGACGCACCCGCTTCAAGCGCCGCCCGCATGACCACAGGCTTGTAGGTATCTACGGATACCGGAACCCCCCAAGTTGAAATTTCGCCCAAGACAGGTAGCAATCGTCGTAGCTCTTCATCCTCCGGCGTTGGAATCGCCCCCGGCCGCGACGACTCGGCACCGATATCAAGAATGTCAGCACCAGCCTCCAGCTGCTGTCGAGCATGAGAGATGGCTTGATCGACGCTGCCGACCAAGCCATCTCCAGAAAAAGAGTCCGGCGTCAGATTAACGATCCCCATGATCAGAGGCCGATCAAGCGATAAGCGGAACGATCCGCACTGCAATTTGGACATAGCAAAAAACAAAAAGGCCGGGAGGCAATCCCGGCCGAATTTAAGGCATTTCGGTTCAGGCCGGCGCCGCTGCGCTCGGCTCCGCACCCGGCGTATCGTTCGAAGCCACGGGACGCGACAAACCCTGGGACGGTTTCGGCGGGCGCGGCGGCTTGCCCCCCATGATGTCGTCAATCT
>JAGWUW010000325.1 GCA_028868235.1 Betaproteobacteria bacterium
ACGCTATCGAGCCAGGCGACCTTATCCGCGAAGAATTCGACAACCGCGCCGGCGCCGGCAATCCCGATGACCCAGCTGTTGGCCAGTGCGGCAAGGGATTGGAGATGCTCCGGCATGGCGATCCACCCCAGTCGCATGCCAAATCCTACAGCAAAAATGCAGAGATAGAGCCGCCATCCTGCCAGGAGGCTGATGCTGGCGGCAATGCCGATGATTTCTACAGCACTCATTTCAGTCATCCCGGCACGAGCCCAGCAGGAAGGGGGGGCGGCTTGCTATTACCTGTCCAGGGTTCATACCCGCATGCGGGGGCGAGCCTGCAGGAGAATTACCATGGCAATCGCAAAAGTGATCGAAGTTATCGCCAGTTCCACCAAGGGTTTTGAGGATGCGGTTACCAGCGGCATCGCCAAGGCGGCAGAAACGGTGAATGGGATCGAAGGCGCCTGGGTCAAGGATACCAAGGTCACGGTCAGCAATGGCAAGGTCAGCGAATGGCGCGTGATCCTCTCGATCACGTTTATCGTCCAGTGAAGCCTATCAGCCTCTGCTCCGGCAGAGGCTGAACCGGCCAAGTCTCGATGTACGGAGCTTGGGCCTCTCCGATCGTCAAGAGCGGAGCGCCTGCAACATTGGCTTGAAAGCAAATACCAACCGTCAGCTCATCCTAGTGCTGCTGACAAAGGCGTGCTAACGGGTTCCTGCGGGTCCGGTCTTCCAGTCCACCGAAGATTTTGGCTGGACCCGCAATTCCCGCCGCCATTGTAATCCGCCCGGAAGTTGTCGGCAGCCGTGCGCACCATGATCGGTGCCCGCCCGCGTCCATACCGACGGGCACACTACCGCGCGTTTTTACTGTATCGTCACTTCAACCCGCCGCGCCTGTTCGGGCGTGACGGACGTGCTCGTGGTGTCGTCGGGCTTGACCAGGTCGACCGAGCCCTCAGGAATTCCTGCAGCAGCAAGCGCCGCAGCCACACCCTGCGCTCGCTTTTTGGACAATGCAGCGTTGAGCGCCGCATTTCCGCTCGGATCATTGTAGCCGGATACGGCCAGCTTCGCGCCGGCATGAGCGTCGAGATAAGACTTCAGGTTGGCCGTTGCGGCGGCCAAATCGTTGCTCACAGTAGATTGCCCGCTGGCGAAATAGACCGTCAACAGGGGTTTGCTGTCTCTGGTCCCGCTGACGACGCCGGCCCCGGCCGGAACAGCAGTTGCCGCGCCATCTCCTGCAACCTGGGTCCCGGGGTTCACCTCTGAGACCGGCGGCATGGTCGTTTCGATCGCCGCGGTTTCACCCGTCGCGACTGGCTCTTCGGCCATGCAGCTCTTCAAGAGGAAGAAGAGCGCGACCACTGCCAAGGCGAGCAACAACCAGGTTAACCAGGTCGGCCAACCCGAACGTTCGTCGCTGTCTTCATCGAGGTTTGCCGCGCAGGCTGGTTGTCCCGAACTGCTTGGTGGCACTGCCGAGAACTCTCGCGGCGCAGACCGCGCATAGCCTGGTGACGGCACGGCTGTGAGCGGCTCAGGAACGGGCTTTGCTGTGGGCTCTGGAATTTGAGGGGCTTGCGGCGTTGGCGGTGCCGAGGCTGTGCCATCATTTGCGCCTGCTAGCGCAGCGCCGGCCACCCCGAGGCCCGCGATGGTTGCAACGCCGGGCGAGGATGTCCCGCTGCCGACAAGTGAAGCAGCGGAGGTGCCGGCGGCCCCGCCAAAGAGATCAAGCTTCCCAAAATAATGGGCCAGCAAATAATAGACGGTGACCCGGTTCTTGGTCCGATCGCCCGACATCAGCCCCTTCACCCAATCCAGGCCCGCGTTGAGGGCGTCATCCGAACCGGTCAGGGCCAGCTTCTTGCGCAGGAAGCCCTCCCGCACGCGCCCGACCTCGACGGGATCGGAAAAAGAAACCAATGAGCTGTCGCGGTTGCGCAGAGCAATGCCGAGGTGCTTGACGATGGCACCGACGACATTCTCGTCGGCACCGGAAGCATATTTGCGGACGTCTGCGAGCCAATCCTCTGCCATCACTCACCCCTTATTCTTGTCACGTGGCTGTTTTCGAAGGCGGATCCTTGCGACTCGGCCTGGCGCTGGCACGGAGCCTAATCCCGGTAGCGTACAGGGCCAGTAGAATTCGCCGCGCGCTTTTGTCCTTGCCAATGAGGCGGGGATGGCATCCACTCCCATCTTGGCCGCGCGCCAAAGGCAAGGAGAACAACCATGAGCTTTTTCGGCAAGATCAAAGACGCCATTTTTGGCAGCAAAGCGGCCGCGGCGCCCGCTCCGACCTCACAGCCGGATCCCGCCACATCTGCAGCGCCTGCTGCCGCGCCTGTCCCCCAGGCCATTTCCGAGGTTGATGTTGAAGCGATCCTCAACGATCTGTCCGCAAAGTCAGCCCAGACCTTGAACTGGCGGACCTCGATCGTCGATTTGATGAAGCTTTTGGGCCTCGATTCCAGCCTTGCCGAACGCAAGGGGCTTGCCCAGGAATTCGGCTACACCGGCGCGCTCGACGGCAGCGCGGAAATGAACATCTGGCTCCACAAGCAGGTCATGCGCGAACTTGCTGCCAATGGCGGCAAAGTGCCGGCAGAATTGCTCGATTAAGCGACCCTGCTCAAATCCTGCACATGGCATGTCTGGCGCTGCTGGTCTGGGGTTTGGAATTGCCTGTATGGGAAAAAGACTAAGCCCCCGCCGATATGGCGGGGGCTATGAAAACTTCTTGATCTGGTTGGCTTGGCTCCTGCTTTACAGCTTGGTGGCGACGGGACCTTGGCCATCGACAGTGTAGATGCGATAGCTTTCCCCGCCGGTGCAACTGGCCACAATCGAGCCGTCCTGGGCATTCCGATCAGCCTTTTCAACACCATCGCACTTCTGGCCGCTCGCCGTGATGACTTCGCGTGCCACGCGGGACGGCAACCCCTCTGGCGCAGGTTTCGTGGCAGCGGCAGGCGCAGGCGCCGGTGCTGGAGTCTCGACGATCTGACCAACGGCCTCCGTGGAGGTTGCGGCCGGTTCGGGGGCCTTGGAATTGCAGGCAGCCAAGGCCGCGCACAAGGCGATCAAGCTAAGGGTCCGAGCATTCATCTTTTTACTCCGTTTGCCGAAAGCTCATGCCATCGTGATGGGGAGCTCTGAGGATACAAGAAACGAGATAGGTCGTGAGAGTGCCGATGGCTTGTTCCAACCTGATTGCCGCAGGTATCGTCGGCGTTACCAGGTTGGAGCTTGTCGGCTGCAGCACACCTCGGACAGAAGTCAGGTTTTGCCGAAGAGATTCTTCGCCATGCCTACGACATCGTTCAGCGAATTGCC
>JAGWUW010000326.1 GCA_028868235.1 Betaproteobacteria bacterium
GGTTGCCCCCGTTGGATATAGCATTGGAGCAGTTATGGCCAGAGGCAACAATCCGGGGGCGTCACATAAAACGGGCACAGATATACGCTAAGGCCTGAGAGCGTCGGAAAACACCTGATTGTCGTTTAACCAGAAAATGTCATGAGCGTCCCTGCTGACAGTCCTTGACCTTGCTATATGCCGTCAGGCATAATTCGCGAATGGTCAATCCGCTCTCCCATCGAGATTATTATCGCCGCACCTGATTGCGGCTCGGATTGACCATGTTTCATCGAGGCCGCCAAGCTGGCGAGACTCGATGAGATGTGTCGGCTTGGCTCTAAAAGAACCAAGTATGACTACTAAAGAATTATGCCAAAAATACCTGACCGCGCTGAATGATGGGAATCTTGACGCCGCACTGGCTTTATTTTCGCCAGATGCTCAGGTTTCCTCGCCTCTTTACGGTGTACTTGACGCGCAGTCCTTCTACACCGCGTTGTTCGCCGATACCGCACGGTCTGAAACCCGGTTGTTGAATGTCTTTGATCAATCCAACACTGGCTCAGCGGTCGCTCTGCATTTCGAGTACGACTGGACACTGGGGAATGGGAAGCTGGTCAAATTCGAGTGCATCGATGTATTTGAATTGACAGCCGACGCTCAAAAATTCCAGAAAATCACGATCATCTACGACACGGCTCATCTGAGAGCCGATTTCAACGAAAGTACTCGATAGAGTAAATTGCGCGTCACCATGCAAGGTGCTCAATTTTTGGTGGCGCGCATTAATCGGATCTCATCTGATCGGAAAACACATGTTTTCCGACAGGGTAGCATCGCAACCAGGCTACGCCTCGACAACCATGGTTGATTTTGCACGACAAACCCTGTCGCTTTGATCTAGTGCGCGACAACATCAATTTCAGGGTTTGTCGCACATGCTCATCGGGTACATGCGTGTCTCATCGGTCGATGACCGTCAGTCGGTTGACCTTCAACGCGATGCCCTCCTCGCCGCAGGTGTCGATGAGCGCCATCTCTATTCCGACAAGGCATCGGGCGCCCGGGATGATCGTCCCGGCCTGAAGGCTTGCCTCGAATTCCTGAAGGCCGGCGACACCTTGGTCGTTTGGAAACTCGACCGTCTCGGGCGATCATTGACCAATCTTCTGGCGATCATAACCGATCTGAAAAATCGAGGTGTGGCCTTCCGATCGCTAACGGAGCAGATGGACACAAGCACGCCCCATGGTGAATTGCTGTTTTCGCTCTTCGGCGCGCTCGCCCAATATGAACGCGCGCTCACGCGTGAGCGGGTGATGGCAGGCTTGGTCGCAGCTCGACGACGGGGCCGGCGCGGGGGCCGGCCGCCCAGCATTGACGCGGAAACGATCGAGCAGATCACGGCAGCCCTCGATGCCGGCGCAAGCAAGGCGTCGGTGTGCCGATCATTCAAGGTGCCGCGATCGACCCTCATCGGCACGCTCGATCGCATTGGCTGGACGGGACCGGTCAAGGCCTGACCCGATGCCCCGCCGCTCTGTTCTGACCGAGGCGCAACACGCCGAGTTGTTCGCCTTGCCGGAGAGCGAGCCAGATCTGGTGCGATACTGGACGCTCAGTTCCGCAGATCTGCGCGTCATCACGAGCCGGAGGCGTCCCCACAACCGCCTCGGTTTTGCGCTGCAGCTCTGCGCCTTGCGATATCCTGGCCGATTGCTGAAACCCGGCGAATTCATCCCTGATGCTCCTCTCAGGTTCGTCGGGGATCAGCTCGGCGTCGAGCCGGACGCGCTTGCCGATTATGCCACGCGTGGTCCCACCCGGTATGAGCAACTCGATACGCTGCGCGAGGTATTCGGTTTCCGGCAATTGAGCCGTCCGATCCATGCAGAACTGCAGGCTTGGCTCTTGCCGATCGCACTGACCATGACCGGTGGAATCGATCTCGCGCGGATCCTGATGGAAGAATTCCGCCGCCGGCAGATAATCGTGCCCGGTATCACGTCCCTGGAACGCATGGTGAGCAAAGCTCTGTTAGATGCCGAGCGGAACGTGGGCAACCTGCTGACGGGAAGTCTGACTTCAGTGCAATGCGGCCTGCTGGACTCGCTGCTGCTGCAGCACAATGCAGGCCGCATCAGCATTCTTGCCTGGATCCGCCAACCACCCGGTAGACCGGGACGACGTGCCTTCGCGGAAATTCTCGAGCGATTGTCCACATTGCGGGCAATCGGCTTGGAGCCTGAAGTTGTAGCCCCAGTCCATCCAGAACGACTGCGGCGCCTTAATCAGGAGGGCGTGCGGCTCACTGCGCAACATCTATCCGTCCTGAACCCGATCCGTCGCCGGGCCATTCTGGCTGCCACCGTTGCCGAAATGCAGATCGCCCTGACTGACGATGCCGTGATGATGTTCGAACGTTTGATCGGACAGATGTTCCGGCGTGCCGAGCGCCGGGAAGAGGCTGCGCTGAAGCGCGACAAACGCACCATCAATGGCAAAATTCGTCTGCTGGCCCGTCTCGGAACTGCGATCATTGATGCAAGGGACAGCGGTGCAGATCCTCTCAGCGCCATTGAAGAGGTTATCGGATGGGACGATCTCGGTTCCGAGATCGAGGAAGCCAAGCGACTTGTCCGTCCCGATCCGCTCGATCCCGTCGAACTCGCGCGATCGAACCTGCCGATCCTGCGACAGATCGGTCCGGCCTTCGTCGCAAGCTTCACCTTCGGTGCGGTGCCTGCCTGTGTGGGTCTTGCTCGAGCCATCGCGACAATGCGCGATCTCGGAAGTGGCCGCCTGCGCAAGCTACCAGCAGATGCCGCGCTTGGTTTCGTCCGACCGGCATGGCGGCGACGGATTGGCCGAGCCGGTCTTGATCGCCGTATTTTCGAGTTCTGTGTCCTCGCCGAGTTGCGGGACCGCTTGCGAGCGGGTGACGTGTGGGTCGAAGGCAGCCGGCGATACAGAGCCGTGGAGCAGCAACTTATCTCCACCCCGGTGTTCACTGCTATGAGGGCCGCTGGTCCATTGCCTGTCCCGGTCGCCGATACGGCCGCAGTCTGGCTCGAGGAGCGCAAGGCGCTCCTTTCCCGAAGGCTGGCCGAGGTGGACGCAAAGGTGGAAGCGGACGCGCTCGAAGATGTGCACTTTTCAAGCGGCAAGCTGCGGATATCGCCACTTCGAGCCATCACACCGGAGGAAGCCGAAAGGGCACTCTCTCCCTTGTATGGCCATTTGCCGGCCATCCGCATTACTGACCTGCTGGCGGAGGTTGATCGTTGGACCGGCTTCTCGAAATGCTTTACCCATCTCACCACGGGCCGCGTACAT
>JAGWUW010000327.1 GCA_028868235.1 Betaproteobacteria bacterium
CGGCGGCTCGCGTGGGAACGCGGGAGGGCGAGGCTCTGGTTACTTCTCGAACGAGCAGCTGGAGGCTTTGGCAAATCTCCATTCGGGATTGGCGCAGATTACTGTCCAGGAGTGGGCAGTGCTGTTGCGGTGCAAGGCTTTCAGGCCGGTTGAAGCTGATGAACTGGTCAAGAGCTTGATCGATTGGTTTGGGGCGCCGCTGTCGGCCGGTGAGATTTCGGAATTCATCAGCCGGATGGTCACTGAAGGGTTTTTGGCCAGGTTTGATGGCGGTGAATCGTTTCAGACCACGGCGCTGGGGCATGAGGTTCTGGATCAGTCGCAGCGGCCGATAATGAAGGCGGCACTGTGGATGTTTCAGAACAAGGACGAGGAAGGAGACAGGTATGTCGATCGGTAAGCTGGTCGTTTCGCTGGGTATGTCGGTGCTGATTGGCGGGGCTGCGCTTGCGCAGGGTGCTGATGCGCCGGCCGATGCTGTTTCGTCTGCGGGTGTCGGGGTGTCTGAGGCCGGTCGCCCGGCCGCTGGTGATGATGTTACCGGCGACGAGTTCTATTGCCGTGAGCGTAAGCTGGGGACCTGGTTTTACTGCGACCGGGCAAAGCGTCCGCCTGTTGCAGATAAGGCGCGGCCTGCCGCGCCGATGATGACGGCGACGGCTCAGTTGGCGGAAGTGACCCAGCGTCTTGACGAGTTGAAGGCGCGAGCAGTGCTCGAGCCCTCGGAGGAGAATGTTACCGCCTACATTCGCTATCAGCGTGAGCAGTTGGATCGTGCTTCGACATTTTCGGATGTGTGGCAGCGGACGATGTGGCAGAATCCCGATCTGGATTATACTTTGCAGCGTCCGGTTTCGACGCTTGGAAAGCGGGCCTGGCTCGACAACCGGAAGGACGAGCAGGAGCGCGTGTTGCGGCAGTTGTCGCAGCGCTACGGGATCTTCTATTTCTACGCGCAAAGCTGCGGCGCTTGCGAGGTTTTTGCGCCGATTCTGAAGTCGCTGTCTGACAAGAGCGGGTTCGATGTGGTGGCTGTGTCGATGGATGGCGGGCCCAATCGTGTGTTCCCGAAGTATGTCGTGGATGCGGGGCACTATGCCCGGATGGGTTTGACCTCGCGGGCGACGCCGGCGCTGGTTCTCTATGACACGGTGACGAAGCGGCCGATTCCGATCGGCACTGGTATCTTGTCGCAGGACGAGATCACCCAGCGAATTTTCACTTTGACCAATACGAAGCCGGGGAGTGATTTCTGATGGGGAGACTCTATCGCAAGGTCGCGCGTGTCGCATTGTCGATCGGGGCGGCTTCGTTTGGTTTGTGCGGGGCCATTGCTCCTGCTGGGGCCGGTGTCGGTTCGGACATGGAGCAGGCGTTCCAGGATATGGGTGCGGCTGCCAATGTGAGCGGGCCGACGGCTTATCAGGGACAGTCGGCCGGGTATTATTCGTTAGGCTCGGCTTGGACGCGGTTCCCGCAAAAGACGGTTTATCCGGCTAACCTGCAGTTGCCGAAGGTGACAGCAGGTTGCGGCGGCATCGACGTGTTTACGGGGAGCTTCTCCTTCATCAACGCTGATGAATTCGTGGCCATGCTGAAGGCGGTGGCCAACAATGCTATCGGGTTCGCGTTCAAGCTGGCGATCGAGGCGATCAGTCCTCAGATCGGCAAGACAATGCAGGATCTTCAGGATCTGGCGAACAAGATCAATCAGGCGAACATTTCGAGCTGTGAAACGGCGCAGTCGCTGGTCGGCGGCATGGCTGGCGAAATGGGCATTCAGTCCAGCACGGTTTGTTCGGCCGTTGGCAACTCCCAAGGCATCTTTTCGGATTGGGCTCGCTCGAAGCAAAAATGCGGCAACGGTGGCCAGCAGTCGTCAACTTTGAGCCAGGCGAACGGCGCGCTCAAGGATCAGGTTCCGGGCCCGAAGAACTATGCCTGGGACATTATCAAGGCGTCGGCGCTGGGGTCCGAGAGCGTGCAGATGCGCGAGATGTTGATGACGTTGACCGGCACAATCATTGTACCGGCGCGCACCAGCGACGGTGCGGAAATCCAGGTTGTGTCGCAGGGACCGAAGGTCGGACCGATTCTCGATGCGCTGATCGATGGTGTGCAGCAGGTCACGATTTACAAGTGCGATGAATCGACGGCGTGCATGGCTCCTATAGCGAATGGGCAGAACTTCGGGCCTTTGAATACCTCCGCATTGAAGCCGCACATTCGCGCGTTGATTCAGTCGATGGCCGATAAGCTGCGTACCGATCAGGAGTTGACGGTCGAGGAGCGCAACCTGCTCGGTATGGCCAGCATCCCGCTGTACAAAGTCTTGGCAGTGCAGGCCGCGTCGGGCTTCCAGTTGGCGCCGACTGAGATTGATACTCTGGCCGAGTTCGTCGCGATCGACATGCTCAATGCGATGATGACCAATATGCTCGATCAGATTGCGGCTTCCCGAGGCGCGCTCGAGGCGCGCGGGGTGAAGGGCAACATCGATGCGTTCATGGCGCAGCTCCGCGATGTGCGAACCCAGCTGGCCCAGCGCAATACGTCGACGTCGGAGCGCGTGAACCGGACCTTCCAGATCGTGGACAACGCGATGCGGATCGAAACGACGCTGCAGACGAAGATGGCGCCGGGAATGGCGGCTTCTCTCAATTTTTCGCGGAGCCTGTCGGCTCAAGGGCTTCGTCCGTAAGGCAAGGATCAGGAACATGGCTGCAGGCACAGTCGAAGTCTTCACGGTTGGAGGCGGGGAGTATCTGGTCAACGTCTTTAACGCGATCGCTGCGTGGACGAGTGCGGGAGGTTATCGCGGCCTGTTGAAGGTCGTGATGGTTATGGCGTTCACCATGGCTTTGCTGGGGACGGCATGGAACATGGACCCGCGCTATCTGTTTAAATGGTTCATGCAGGCCACGTTGATGTATTTGGTCCTGATGGTGCCGACGGCATCGGTGAAGGTGACCGATCGGACCAATCCAGGACTCGCTCCCGCTTTGGTGGACAACGTGCCGATTGGGCTTGCCGGGGTGGCAAGCTTTACCAGTCAGGTTGGGGACTATTTGACGACTTCGGCCGAGACGGTGTTCGTGATGCCGGGATCGCTCAATTATTCCACCGGAGGCATGATTTACGGTGCGAAGCTGCTCGATGCGACGCAGGGGCTTCGGATTGACGATCCGACGTTGGCGACGAACCTGAATGAGCATTTCAAGCAATGTGTCTTCTATGACGTCTTGATGGGTCGCAAGACCATCGACAGCATCACCCATGCTCCAGACATTCTCGCGGCAATT
>JAGWUW010000328.1 GCA_028868235.1 Betaproteobacteria bacterium
GGTCTCGGCGGTTCGAGCTCGACAAACGGCACTTGGTACATGCGCGGAGTAGCTGCAGACTTCGACAGTTGGCCGTCGCCGGACGGCGAGTGGGCGTGGAACGAAATGGTCCGCTGCTATTCAGAGATGGAAAGCTACCGGGAGCCGGGTGCCGATCCCCGTCGAGGCCGGGACGGGCCGCTTCAGGTCACCAGACTTCCCTATCGCTCGCCGGTTATCGCTGCCTCGATCGAGGCCGGGGTCGAGCTTGGACTGGAGCGGCTCGACGACATCAATGCGCCGGGCAAGGTCGGTGTAGGCTATACCCAGGCCACGGTCAGCCGTCGCGGGCGACGCGCATCCAGCTATCAGGCGTTTCTGAAACCGGCCATGGATAGGCCGAACCTGACGGTGCTGACTGATACGTTGGTCGAACGGGTCGAGTTCGAGGGCCGTCGCGCCGTCGGCGTCAAATTGCGGACAACGGACGGATCCCGCCTTGTGCACGCCACTCGTGAGGTGATCCTCTGTGCTGGCGCGGTGCAGAGCCCCAAGCTGCTGCAGTTGTCGGGGATTGGGCCGGCGCCGGTGCTCGAAGCAGCAGGGGTTGAGGTCCGCCATGATCTGCCGGCGGTGGGAGCCAACCTGGCGGATCACGCAATGTTTTCGATGTCGTACCGGCTTCACGGCGATCCGGGCGCAAACCGGGAATTTAGCGGGTGGCGGCTGGCCAGCCACGTCCTTCGCTACTACCTGACGCGGAAGGGCCTGATGGCTTACACTTCGCCCGAAGTGACGGCACTGTTGTCGATGCGCTCGGCACCGGACCAGCCCGACGTGCAGTTCGGCATTGGCCCGTTCTCGATGCGATCGTCCGAGGAGATCAAGGCGGATCCGGGTCGAGGAGCGCTCGAGGATCTGCCGGGGTTCACCGTCAACGCGATTGCATTGCACCCCAAGAGCCGCGGATCGGTTCGCATAAGGTCTGACAAGTTTGATGACCTGCCTGAAATCGACGCATGCTGGTGGAGCGATCCTGACGACATGGCATTCATGGTCGAGATGGCCAGGCTGGTCCGCCGCTACGTGCGGCAGCCGGCCCTGAGAAACTTCATCGGTGAAGAAATCACGCCTGGTCCAACAGCCCAAAGTGACGATGATCTTGCCGGCAGCCTCGAATGGCTAACCAGCCCCGGCATTCACGCAACCGGCACATGTCGCATGGGTAGCGCAGCCGACAGCGTGGTCGACAGCCGACTGCGGGTTCATGGGTGCGAAGGTCTGCGCGTTGTCGACTGCTCGGTCATGCCCTCGCTGCCTTCGGGCAACACCAACGGCCCGGCGATGGCGATCGCCTGGCGTGCCGCCGAGCTGATTGCCGAGGATGCGCTTTCATAACCAGGCACCGAGGCGCTGCAGCCACTCCGCTATTGGCGCGATAGCGCCTTGGCAGCAGACCTTGCACCTCAATGACCGCGACGAAGAGCGACGCCAGCGCATTTTCATCCCGGCGCCAACTGGTGCATCAGGTACAGATACTCGCGCAGATAATTTGTGACGATCCGACCTACTCGGTTACCGCTCTGCAGATCTTTCCCCTACCCCAGAGTTGCAGTCGCCGCATGCAGTTCGCTTCGCAGCCATTGCAAGCCACCGTCATGGTCGCGCAGAGGGTGAAACATCATAACGTCGTCCATCGTCGGCATCGCGATCGGAACGTCCCACACTACAAGCGGCAAGTTTTGGATCAGCGTCGCAGCAAGGCGCGCATCGAGCAGCGAAATTAGATTTGTCCCGACCAGGCTTGGCGGTATGCAGCTAAAATTGGGTACGATGAGGCCCACGCGTCCCTTACCGCCATAGAGCTCAAGTTGATCCTCGGTCAGGAGCCGAGCAAGTCGAATCCTGTCGAATGGGACGATTGCCTGCTGCAACCTGCGCACCGTTGCGAGCGACGGCTGCTGTTGCAGGTCCGGATTGTCAGCCCAGCCGACGAGCACAAGGTGCGTTGAAGCCAGCACTTCGCTCGGGTAATCAGGATCGCTATATATCCCGGGGGTAATCAGCAGATCGAGCTCACCCTTGTGCAACAGCGCCGATGGATCGCGGCTGGGTGAGCGCAATTCGAGTACGATCCCCGGCGCCGCGTGCGAAAGCCGGCGCGTAAGTACCGGCAGTAGCACGGGAACCAGATAGTCGGGCATTTCAATCGCGAAGTGGCGTTGCGACGTGGCGGGCACGAAATTGCGCTCCATGCCGACCACCGCCTCGATCTGCAGGATCGCTTCGCGCAACGGCTGGCGCAGCGTTTCGGCAAGGGCAGTAGGCATCAGGCGGCGGCCGGTCACCGCCAACAGGTCGTCTCCGAAATGGTCGCGAAGCCTTGCCAGTGCGGCACTCATTGCCGGCTGGCCGACATTCATTCGCTGGGCTGCGCGCGTCACGTTGCGTTCGTCGAGCAACATGTCGAGCGCAACCAGCAGGTTCAGGTCCAGCCCCTTGAACCGCATTGAAAGGAGTCCTCACCTACTAATTTGCAATCCGACGTTGAGGATCAATTTTCGCAGGCGACGTCAAGTTGATTGGCAAGTTTGTTCTTGAGCAGCATGCCGATTTGCGCGGTGGTGGTTGGCTGCTGTTGCAGCCAGGCTGCGTCACTCTCCCGGCCGCCCTTCGGGGGTCTGTCGGGTTGTAAAGCCGTTGGCTTGTTCGGCAGCCGAATATGCCGCACGCAGTTCCTCGAGTTTCTTGGGGTATTTGGATGCCACGTTCCTGGCTTGGGAAAAGTCATGATCGAGGTCGTAGAGCTGCCACGACCAGGTCGCGACAGGCGGAAAAGTTCCCTTGTCCCATAGCTGCTTGGGTGGAATGGTTCCGGCCATCCAACCGTTCCGGTAGAATGAACGGTTGCCATTATTCTCGATGTACTGCTCGTGTCGGCGGCTCGGTGCCGCGGCATCGTTGAAGCTGTACATCAGGCTGATGCCATCAAGCGACATCTGCTGAATGCCGTCGACGACCTCAGGCAGATTCGAACCCGTCGCCTCATAGACCGTGGGCGCGATATCGGTGACAAAGCCATACTGGGTCCGAAAGCTGCCCGGTCTGGCGACATGGCCCGGCCACTTGACAATCAGGCCGTTGCGCACGCCACCCAGATGCGATGCGATGTGCTTGTAATATTGAAATGGGGTATTCATCGCCCAGGCCCAGCCGGCGTTATAAAGCACGGGATAGTTCGCCGAGCCGAACTGGTCGATGCCATCAATTGATGGCGCGGTAGCTTCCCGGCCGCGGTTGATCGAGCCGTCGGGCG
>JAGWUW010000020.1 GCA_028868235.1 Betaproteobacteria bacterium
AGGAGGGCGAGGGCGCGGGCAAAATCAGTGTTCCGCATACTGGCGAAAGCCGCCAGCAAATCTGCCTGCTGATTACGGTTGGGCGCCATTTCTAGCCAGGGTTCGGTGATGAACATGCTACCCATGCCGGGGTCGATGAAGGCGCCCCAGTGGTCAGGTTCAGCCAGTGGGCAGGGTGGCAGATCGTTAGGTAGGCCGAATTCCAGGCGCGAGACTGGCAGGTCGGCTAGGTAGCAATCGCGCAGTCTGTCGAGAAAGCGCCTGGCTTGCTGGTCATCGACTGGTTCGGTCAGCGAAAACCACAGGCGGTAGCCTTGACCGTCGATAGACACGGCCGGGGCCGGCAGATCGAGTTCGTCCTGAACGACATGCCAGAGGCGTGCTACCGATTCCCAGTCAGCAGCGCGTCGGAAGGCGATGCCGAGCGCCGGTTGCCGGGCCTCGACGCGCTGTTCGGGCAGGAAATGCAGCCGCTGTAGCTCGGCGATCAGCTTGTCCATGGCGAACTCCCGGTTTTATTGCGGCGAACCGCCGGCGGCCAGTGTCCGGATGATACGCACGCAATCGATGTCGGACTGATGATAGGCCGATTTGATGTAATCGATGTAGGCCCGGTCTTCCGAATTCGGATTGGTGCCGAAACTGGTAGTGTAGGCAAAGCGGAGGAAGAGCGCGTCGGGCTCGGGTTCCTCGATGGAGATGGTCAGGCTGCCGCCGGCGTGCTGCTCGCTGGGCAGGATGTCGAAACGCACCCAGTGCCGTTCGCTCAGGGTGACGCGGTCCTGGATGACAGCGGGGCCGAAATCGAGCCTGCGCAACAGGTGGTCGGCATGGCGTTCGACGATGGTGCAGCTTTCCAGGCCGGGCAGGAAGGGAGTTGCGTCTTCGACGCGGTGGAGCAGGCCTTGCCAAAGCTGGTCGCGGCTGAGCACGACGATGAGCGGGTTTTGCAGATCGTTGATCTGGATGAGATGTTCGAAATTCATGGGCCGATGTTAGCATCCCGCCCATGCAACTTGAACGCCTCCTCCAGAAACACGGCTTCGGCACGCGTAAGGGCTGCCGGGCAATGATTCACAATGAACGGGTCGCCGTCAATGGACAGATATGCGACGACCCCTTTGCCGATATCCCGACCGATAATCTCGTTTTTACGGTGGATGGAGTCGACTGGCCCTATGCCGAGTTCGCCAGCCTGATGCTCTACAAGCCGGCGGGCTATGAGTGCTCGCGCAAGCCGCAGCACCATCCCTCGGTACTCGAACTGCTGCCTGTTCAACTGCGCGAACGCGAAGTCCAGCCGATCGGCCGCCTCGACGAAGACACCACCGGTTTGCTGCTGATCACCGACGACGGACAGTTGAACCACCAGTTGTCATCGGCCAAGCGCAAGGTGCCCAAAGTCTATCTGGCGACTACCAAGCACCCGCTTGACCAGGGGCAGATCGACCAACTGCTCGCCGGCGTACTGCTCAACGACGAGCCGGAGCCGATTGCCGCCGCCGCCGCTGAAATCGTCGGCGACAACCTGCTGCGCCTGATCGTCACCGAAGGTAAGTACCACCAAGTGAAACGCATGGTGGCCGCCGCCGGTAACCGGGTGGAAGCCCTGCACCGCGAGGCGGTGGGCGAGCTGGTTCTGCCGACCGACCTGAAACCCGGCGAATGGCGCTGGTTGTCGACGACCGACCTGCAAAAACTGGGCTACTCCAAATGACACTGACTGAAATGCGCTACATCGTTGCCCTGGCGCGCGAGCGCCATTTCGGCAAGGCAGCCGATGCCTGCCACGTCAGTCAGCCAACGTTGTCGGTAGCGCTGAAAAAGGTCGAAGGACAGATCGGTGCCCCATTGTTCGAGCGCGGCACCAATGAAATTCGTATCACCCCACTCGGCGAACGCCTGGTTGACCAGGCCCGTCGGGTGCTCGACGAGGCGGTCAAGCTGGAGGAAATTGCTGAGGCCACCGGTGATCCAATGACCGGCCAGTTACGCGTCGGCATTATCTACACTATCGCGCCCTACCTGCTGCCGCAGCTGATCCCGGCCCTCAATCGTGAGGCGCCGAAGATGCCGCTGTTCCTCAAGGAGGATTTCACCGGCAACCTTATTCCCGCTTTGAAGGCGGGTGAGCTTGACGTCATCGTCATCGCGCTGCCCTTTGCTGAACCGGGACTGGTCGCCCAGCCGGTTTATGACGAGCCTTTCCGGGTCGTTGTGCCGGCCGGCCATGCCTGGGCCGCTCGCCAGGATGTGCACGGCGACGAACTGGATGGACAGAACCTGCTGCTCCTCGGCCAAGGCAACTGCTTCCGCGATCAGGTGCTTGAATCCTGTCCCCGCCTCAATGCGCCGGATGCGCTGGAGCACTCGATGGAAGGCAGTTCGCTCGAAACTATTCGATACATGGTGGCGAGCGGTGCTGGCGTGGCGGTCATGCCAAGTACGGCAGCCGATCCGTTGGTTGCCAGGGAACCGCTGGTCAAGGTGTTGCCCTTTGCAGGCGTTCAGCCGAAGCGTACCGTCGGCCTGGTCTGGCGGGTCACCTTTCCGCGGCCGCAAGCCATCGATGCTGTTCGTGCCGCACTGCTCTCTTGCCAGTTGCCGGGAGCGACGGCGACACGCTGAAGTTCCACGTGGAACGCCGATAGCCGCCGTCCTGCGTGCCAGAAATTAACCGCCAGAAACAACGGTGTCAGCCACTGTGAGCAGAAAGTTCTGTGTCGACCTGAAGGCAGCGCAGCACGGCGGCAAAGAGCATGAGTGGGTCGACTGGCTTGGCTACAAAGTCGCTCATGCCGGCCTCCAGGCAACGCTTTCGGTCTTCGGAAAAAGCGTTGGCCGTCATCGCCATGATCGGTGTTTGTGCATGCAGGGGAAGCCGGCGGATCTGGCGGGTTGCTTCGAGGCCATCCATGCGGGGCATCTGCATGTCCATCAGGATGAGGTCGTAGGCATTATCCGTGGCTAGCGTGACAGCGGCGAGGCCATCGTCCGCCACATCGACCTGCTGTTCGATTTCCTGCAGCAGCATCAGGGCGACTTCCTGATTGATCGGTTCGTCCTCAACCAGCAGGATGCGTCGCCCGGCGAACTGTTGCCGGATTGTATTACCGATATCGGTAGGCAGCTTGTCTTGTCCATCACGGCAACCAGCCTCGCTCCGCTGGAGGCGGGCGGTGAACCAAAAGGTGCTCCCTCGACCTGGCGTGCTTTCGGCTCCGGCATCACCATGCATCAACTGCGCTATTTTTCGGGTGATGGCCAGCCCGAGGCCAGTCCCACCATATTTCCGGGTGGTGGAATTGTCGGCCTGCTCGAAGGCGCTGAACAGCCGGGGCATGATTTCCGGTTCGATGCCGATACCGGTATCGCTGACTTCGAAGCGGATCAGGACATCGTTTTCGCTCCTTTCCTGCACCGAGCAAGACAGTCGAATGCTACCAGTCTCGGTAAATTTGACGGCGTTCGAGAGATAGTTGAGCAGTGCTTGCTGCAGGCGGGTCGGGTCGCCCTGTAGTGGCATGCTCGGATGCATTCCTTGGACCTTCAATTCCAGGCCCTTGGCGCTAGCCTTCTCCTGAATCATTGCGGCCACCGTATGCAAGATGTGGTCGACGTCGATGAATAGATCTTCCAGAGCCAGTTTGCCGGCCTCGATTTTCGACAGGTCGAGCACGGCATTGAGTATCTCAAGGAGGTGCTGGCCGGCCGAGTCAATCTTGTCCAGCCACTCTGCCTGCTGAGCGCCAACCCCTGAGCGTCGCAGCTGGTGCACCATGCCGTTGATGGCATTGAGTGGTGTGCGTATTTCGTGCGACATGTTGGCGATGAACGAGGTTTTTGCTTGATTCGCGGCGACTGCCATTTCCCGCTGGTGGCGGGTGCGCAGCGCGAGGATGCCGAAGCTTAGATTGGCAGCGAGTTCCTCCAGCAGACCGACCTCGTCGCTGCCAAAGGCATCGAGTTCAGCGGCGTAGACGCTCAGTACGCCTACTATCTCGTCGTTGCCGCGCAGGGGAAGGGCAATGGACGAGCGGTACCCGCGCTGTATCGCCGCTTCGCGCCATGGCGTCATCTGTGGGCTGTTCTGCAAGTCAGCGTAAATCCTGGTCTGTCCCTCGCGGATCGCCACGCCGACGGGCCCTTGACCGATTTCCCGGGCGCCGTCCCAGGATATGTCAATGCCGTCCAGATAGCCTCCGATGCAACCCGATTGCGCAACCGGACGGACGGATTTTTCCATATCGTGCTCGGCAAATCCGACCCAGGCCATCAGATAACCGCCGGAGTCGACGATCAGTCGGCAGATGTCGTCGAGCAGCTGCGCTTCATCATCATTACGGCCCAAGGCCAAGTTGCACTCGCTGAGCAGACGCAGGGCACGATTCAGGCGGCGCTGCTCCTCATCAGCCTTTTTGCGGGCCGAGATATCCGTATGGATGCCGATCATGCGTAAAGGCCTGCCGTCATCGTCTTGACTGACGATCTTGCCCACGGACTCCAGCCATATCCAGCCGCCGCCGCTGGTCTGGCGCCGGTATTCGACAGATTGCGCTTCTCCGGTCTCCATACAGAGAGCGAACCGTCGACGTAGTTCGCCGACATCGTCAGGGTGTACGTTGGAAAACCAGTTGTCGAGATTGCTGGAGAACGTGGCCGGGTCATAGCCGATCATGTGGGCGTAGTGGTCACTGAAGCCAACCGCACCCGTCCGCAGATCGAGGTCAAACCAGGCCTGGTTGGCCGCGCCGAGAGCCAGACGGAGGCGCTCCTCGCTTTCCTGCAGGGCTTCGACTGCCGATTTGCGTTCGGTGATGTCGTCGTAGATGCCGAGCACCCCGATGATTTCCGCATCGCGATTACGTAACGGTACTTTCGATGTACGCACCCAGATCGTCCGGCCATCCGGCGTGGTTTGCGGCTCCTCGTAGGCCAGCCTTGTCTCGCCGTTGTCGATGACGCGCCGGTCGTCGGCACGATACAGCTCGGCCTCGCTGGCCCAATTCATTTCGTAGTCGTCGTGGCCGAGCATCTCTTCCGGGCGGCTCTTTCCCGCATCCCTGGCAAAGGCCGGATTGCAACCCAGATAGCGCAGGTTGCGGTCTTTCCAGAAAACGCGCAACGGTGCGGCGTCGATGATGGTTTGCAGCAGGTTTCTCGATTCTTCGAGCGCGGACTGGTTTAGGCGGGCCTCGGTGACGTCGCGCATTACCGCCAGAATATAGCGGTCGCCGTTTTGGTGTTCGAAGGTGACGGTCGAGATGTCGACGGTACGCCGTTCGCCATCCTTGCGGGTGATGGTCCACTCGTCATGTTCTAGCTTGCCACCTTGCCGCAGTTTTTCCATGCAATGGCGGGAGCGTTCTTGGTCAAGCGGGTCGGTGTAGAGCGTTTGTGCCCAACCCTGCCGGTTGATTTCGTCGATGTAGTAGCCGGTCAGCGCCACCATGGCCGGATTCCATAACGAGAAGCGGATAAAGGGAGGTTCCTCGATGTATTGATAGACGGCGATACCATCGATCATGGTCAGGATCAGCGAATCGTTGAAGGCCACCAGGTCGCGCAATTGCTTGTCGGCGTTGACCAGGGCTTCCTTGGCCTGTCGGTTTTCGGCGAGCTTGCGCATCAGGCGTAACGTATTGGTCGACAGGGTGGAATAGATCGACAGGATGATGTCGATCAACATCCGGGTAGTGCCGCCCATTTCCTCTTTTGCTCGCGCTTTGGCTTCTGCCAGAGTTAATCCATCCTGCAGCGCCAAAACCGCATAGGCCATGTAGCGGTCTGTTTCGAGTATGTGCGAGGCCAGCCAGCGCGTCAGAAAGCCCAGAGTTTCTTCGGCCAGTTCGGCCAATGGCCTGGATCCAAGTTCGGCCCGCATGCGCAAAACCTCTTGCACGAAGGATTGGTGCGTTGCTTGATGGCGACTTTCAATTTGATCGTCAGGAAAATATTCACGCCAGATCGCTTCTTCCGTTGCGAAGTGATAGACGGCGTAATCGGCCAATTGGTCGAAAACCGCACTGAGCTGCGGACTGGCAGTCTGGAAAGCCACATGGCCAGCCAGAATATTGAGCAATTGCACCAGCTTGTGGTGCTGCTCATCGATTTTGGGCAACCCAGTATTGAAGTTGTCGTCCCAGGGAAATATATCGATGGAGTTCATTGGCGGCGCGCTGACGATGGGTTGCCTCGGCGGAGGGGAACTACCAAGCGTTGGGTCCATCGATTCTACAGCCATTCGGCCTGGGAACAAGGCCGGCAGCCCAATGTAATACGGCCCCGCAGGGCCGTATTATTCAAATGTTCAGGCTTCGGTTTTTTTCTTGGCCGGTGCCTTGGGTTTGGCGACTTTCTTTTCGAATTCGAAGCCAACCTTGCCACCCTGAGCCACTAGATAGGCGGAGAACTTGCGGCGCGTACGGTTGGAAACGAATTCCTTGAGCAGGTCGGTCTTGCCGTCGGTCAGCAGTTTTTTCATCTGGGCAGGGTCGATTGGCTGCTGCAAGATGATCTTGCCCGAACGGAAGTCGCAGGTCTTGCCCGTACCAACGGCTTTCTCGCAGACATAATTGCTGCCGTTGTCGTAAACGTTGGCCGCGCATTTCGGGCACTGACCGAGTGCATCCTGTCCGGAGAAATCGACCTCGTCGGCCTCCCCGTCCTCACCAGCCTTGTCTTGGCCGAAATCGAATTCAGGCTGCAGATCGTCGTTCAGCTTGATGGCTGCGGCAAAGCTGCGGCCCATTTTGTTGCGGAACCCGGTCAGCGGGCCAACCTGTTTTTCGGTGAGCAGTGTCTCGATTTCGGCGGGCTCGTATTGGCGGCCGGCGACTATTTTCCACAGCGCGTAGTCGCAACTACCGCACTGGAATTTCTTGTAGGTCTCGCGGACCTGGCCGCCGCACTTGGGGCAGGGGGCTGTGAGCACGCCGAAATCTCCGGGGATGGTGTCGGCTTCATATTGCTTGGCGCGCTCGACCATGTGGCGGGTCATCTCGGCGATTTCACGCATGAATTCGTCGCGCGTGAATTCTCCCTTCTCGATACGGCCGAGCTTCCACTCCCAGTCCCCGGTCAGTTCCGGCTGGGTTAATTCATTGATGCCGAGGCCATTCAGCAGCGTCATCAGAGAGAAAGCCTTGGCGGTCGGTATCAACTCGCGGCCTTCGCGGTGCATGTATTGCTCGCCGAGCAAGTTCTCGATGATCTGGGCACGGGTGGCCGGTGTGCCGAGGCCGCGGCCGGCCATGGCTGCCTTCAATTCCTCGTCGTCGACCATCTTGCCGGCGCCTTCCATGGCCGACAGCAGCGTGGCTTCCGAGTAGCGCGGTGGCGGTTTGGTGGCATTGGCTTTGACGGTGACTTCGTCGGTCTTGACCTTTTCCTTGGATTCGACGGCAACCAGATTGCCTTCGTCACCCTCCTGGCCTTCCTTGCCGTGCACAGCGAGCCAGCCTGGATTGACCAGCACCTTGCCCTCGGTCTTGAAGGGGTGGCTTTCGACACGGGTGATACGGGTGGTGACCAAATACTCAGCGGCCGGGAAGAAGACAGACAGAAAGCGGCGGACGACGAAGTCGTACAGCTTCTGTTCCATCTCGTTCAGGCTTTTCGGGGCCTGCGGCGTCGGGATGATGGCGAAGTGGTCACTGATCTTGGCGTTGTTGAAGATGCGCTTGTTGGGCAGCACCCAGTTGCGAGCCAGGATCTGGTGAGCGAACGGTGAGAAGCGTGCCAAAAGTACTTCGTCGTGCCCCTTACCGGCACCCTGGCCGGTAAGGACGGCCAGCGTTTCCTTGACTGTCGGCAGGTAGTCTTCCGGCAGATGGCGGGAGTCGGTACGTGGGTAGGTGAGAACCTTGTGTTTTTCGTACAGCGCCTGGGCCAGTGAGAGCGTGGTCTTGGCCGAGAAGCCGAAGCGAGCATTCGCTTCGCGCTGCAGCGTGGTCAGATCGAACAATCCTGGTGACAGGCGGGTTTCCGGCTTGGATTCCTCGGTCACTTCGCCGGGCTTGCCCAGCGTTGCGGCACGAATCGCTTCGGCGCGGGTGACTTCCCACAGGCGGTCGGCGCGGGCGTGTTCGTCCTCGTTCTTGCCCTTGAAGCCTTCGTCGAACCACTTGCCTCTGTAGCTGCCGGCCTTGACACTGAATTCGGCTTCGACTTCCCAGTAATCGCGCGGCTTGAATTCGCGGATTTTCTTTTCGCGCTCGACGACGATGGCCAGCGTCGGGGTCTGCACGCGGCCGACCGTGGTCAGGTGGAAACCGCCGGTCTTCGAGTTGAAAGCGGTCATCGCCCGGGTGCCGTTGATGCCGACCAGCCAGTCGGATTCGGAACGGCAAACGGCGGCGTCACCGAGGCCTTCCATTTCGCGCCCCGGCCGCAGACGGGCGAAGCCGTCGCGAATGGCACCCTGGGTCATCGACTGCAGCCACAGGCGCTGCACCGGCTTGCCGGATTTAGCGTTCTGGGCGATGTAATTGAAGATCAGTTCCCCCTCGCGTCCCGCGTCACAGGCGTTGATCAGGCCATCGACGTCCTTGCGCTTGATTAGCTTGTTGAGCACCTTGAGGCGAGACTCGGTCTTCTCGATCGGCTTCAGCGCGAAATGTGGCGGGATGACCGGCAGGTGGGCGAACGACCATTTGCCGCGCTTTACCTCGAATTCCTCAGGGCAGGCCAGTTCCAGCAGGTGACCGACGGCTGACGAAAGCACGTATTCCTCGCTTTCGAAATAGTCATCGTGTTTAGTGAAGCCGCCCAGCGCCCGCGCGATATCGGCGGCGACGGAAGGTTTTTCGGCAATGATCAGCTTTTTGGACATGGTTCGACCTGTTGGAGTGCCGGGGCATGATAAGTGTCCGGCGAGCGGCTTGGCAAGCCGTCTCTATATATAGGGAGGCTAGGCTAGGCGCTGGTAGCGATTACCCGGGAGCGTCGCGACGATCCCACCGAGTTCGAGCGTCAACAACTCGGGAAGCAGCAGATCGGCGCTCTGCCCAGTGCGTTCGACGAGATCGTCGAGGGCGCAGGGGCCGTGGCCGAGAGCGGCCAGCAACGGTGGCTCGTTGGACGCGGGAATAGTCGCAGCGGGCTCCGGTACAGCCTCATCGTAATTGCCCAACTCTTCGAGAATATCGCTGGCCGTTTCGACCAGCTTGGCGCCCTGCTTGATTAGCTTGTGGCAGCCGCGAGCGACGGGAGAATGGATGGAGCCGGGAATGGCAAAGACTTCCCGACCTTGATCGGCAGCAAGGCGGGCGGTGATCAGGGAGCCACTTTCCGGTGCAGCTTCGACGACCAGAACACCGCGCGCTAAGCCCGAAATGATGCGGTTGCGACGTGGGAAGTTATGGGCGAGCGCTGGCGTACCGAGCGGAAATTCGGAAACAATGACGCCGCGTTCGGCGATGGCAATGGCCAGATCCTTGTTGCGGGCCGGATAGATGCGGTCAGCCCCCGTGCCGATGACGGCTACGGTATGTCCCTGCGCCGCCAGTGCGCCTCGATGGGCGGCGGCGTCAATGCCGAGCGCTAGGCCGCTGATGATGCACTGGCCGCTGGCGGCCAAATGCCGGGCGAAGCTTTCGGCGGTTTGGATGCCTTGTGGTGTAGCGTTGCGGCTGCCCACCATGGCGATGCCACGTTGTTGTAGTAGGGCCGGATTTCCGCGTACGTAGAGTACGTTGGGTGGATCAGCAATTTCCAGCAAGGCCTTGGGGTAAGCAGTATCGGCCAGCGTGATAAGGGCCTGACCGGGCTGCGTGGTCCATTCGAGGCTTTTTTCGATTGCTTCTGTCGGATCGCTGTCGAACAGCAGGTCGGCACGGTCGCCGATGACATGCCGTACTGCCGAGCGGCCCGCTGCAAAAATGGCCTCCGGTAAACCAAAAGCGGCGAGAAGCTTGCGCTGCGTCTCGCCACCAATCCCGGGGATAAGCGTCAGCCGCAGCCAGGCGGCCAGGCTACGGTTATCGTTCACGGGTTCCTGGCCGAATCTCCGACGATGACGGCTTTTGAAGATTCGACGACCAGCGCATAGCTTACGCCGTCGAACACACGGAAGACGAAAGCCAGTCCATAACGCTCGTCAGGAACTGGGGTTTCGGTGCGCCGACCGCTGTCATCCACGTCGAGCGATACGCGCTTGCGATAGAGGGCGACAACATGCCCGATTTCCATGCCGTTATTTTTGCCGACATTCAGGGCAACAACCGAACTGGCTCCGCCTTCGCGCAAGCCACCGTAAATGCCGAGCACTTTGGCGGCGATTTCCTGTTCCGGACGATGCGGAACGTAGGAGATGATCTCCGGCGGGGGGGCTGCGACTAAGCTATCGCCACGAGCAATTTCTTCCTTGGCCAGGCTGATACGCAGCAGTGCCGGTTCGCCTGGTTTGACCAGGCGGGCATTGCCGAGGAAGAAGGCTTCGTAGGCGATGGTCTTCCCCGTATCCGGGTCGGTAAGTGCCTTGCCCTTACGGAAAATGTTCCATTTTTCGATGGAAGCGTCGGGAATACCACTGGCGTAGAAAGTGTCGCCGGTGCCTACCAGCATGCGATCTTCCTGCATGGCGACAATCTTGACTCCAGATTTCAACTCACTGTCTTCGACGATCAGCGGCTGCGAGATGAAGGGTTCGATGGCGCTCGGCGGGATGCTAGGAATGACTTGCTGGACCGGGGAGCTGTGTACGGTCGGTTGCAGCTTGCTGGTGCCGGCACCAGAATTGCCTACCTTCTTGCCGAGTTTCAGGCGTGGCGAGCCGCTCGACATGTCGAGTATGACCACATCGCCTGGGTAGATCCAGTGCGGGTTCTTAATCTGTTCTTTGTTCATCTGCCAGATTTCCGGCCAGCGCCACGGCTGTTTCAGGAACTTTCCGGAGATTCCCCACAAGGTGTCGCCCTTGACGACGACGTGGCGATCCGGCGGGTTGTCGACGAGCTGAAGCGGGTCGGCGGCAGATGCGCAGACGGCCGTCACGGCCAAGATGAGCGCGGATATAATGCGAACCATAGTCGTAACCTCTCGTGCCGGTGGAACGCAATGCCGCCGATGCGGTCTCAGGTGCGTCAAGCGATTTGCGTTTGTATACCTCGGAATTGCTTTAGATTCTGCACGTAATAACCTAAGCGAGCAAGCTTTTATTCCATTTCTGATATGGCCCTTCTACCCATTTTGCGTTTTCCCGATCCGCGCCTGAAAAAGGTTGCCCAAGCCGTTGCCCAAATCGATGACAACATTCGAAAACTGGCCGCTGACATGGCCGAGACGATGTACGAAGCACCGGGTATTGGCCTGGCGGCCACTCAGGTCGATGTGCACCGGCGTGTTGTGGTTATCGACGTTTCGGAAGAGAAAAACCAGTTGCTTGTTTTCATCAATCCGACCTTGTTCCGCTGCGAAGGCGAGCAAATTGGAGAGGAAGGCTGTCTGTCGGTTCCCGGTATCTACGACAAGGTTGAGCGTGCCGAGCGGGTTACCGTCCATTACATGGATCTTGAAGGCAAGCAACAGACGATGGAAGCCGAGGGGTTGCTCGCCGTCTGTATCCAGCACGAAATCGATCATCTGAACGGCATCGTCTTCGTCGATCACCTGTCGCAACTGAAACAGGGACGGATCAAGAGCAAGCTGGCCAAGCAGGCGCGTGTTACGGCATGAGGCTTATCTTCGCTGGAACCCCGGAATTTGCCGCCCAAGCCCTGTCGGCTATCGTCGACGCCGGCCATGAGGTTGCCCTGGTACTGACGCAGCCGGACCGTCCGGCCGGGCGTGGCATGAGCTTGCAGCCATCGGCCGTCAAGAAGGTGGCACTGGAAAGCGGAATCGAAATCTTCCAGCCGCTGACACTGAAGAACGAAGCGGCGCAGGCGAAGATCGCGGCCACCGGTGCCGAGGTCATGGTCGTCGCGGCCTATGGCCTGATCCTGCCGCAAGCCGTGCTCGACATGCCGCGCTTCGGTTGCATCAATATTCATGCTTCGCTACTTCCACGCTGGCGCGGTGCCGCACCGATCCAGCGCGCCCTGCTGGCTGGCGATGCGGTGACAGGTGTTTGCATCATGCAGATGGAAGCGGGTCTAGATACCGGACCGGTACTACTGCGTGGGGAATTTCCGATCGAAGCGAACGATACTACGGCTACCTTGCATGATCGCCTGGCCAATCTTGGGGCCAGATTATCGGTTGAGGCATTGGGCAAGCTGCCTTTGCCGGCTGAGCCCCAGCCAGTGGAGGGGGTGACCTACGCGCACAAGATCGAGAAGGCCGAGGCCGTTATCGACTGGTCGAAGAGTGCAATTGAACTCGATCGCCATATTCGTGCCTTTAATCCATTTCCTGGGGCGCTGGCATCGTTTGGCGGGCAGACTGTCAAGTTATGGCGGGCGGTGCCGGTTGAGGGCAAAGGTGAGATCGGTGCCGTTTTGGCCGTCGACCGCCATCAGGTCATCGTTGCTTGCGGTGAGGGAGCCCTTTCTGTAACCGAGTTACAGAAGGCGGGCGGCAAACGTCTGCCGGTGCAGCAGTTCCTGGCCGGTCACCCACTCAAAGTCGGCGATCGCTTCGACATTCGGGCTTGATTTCCGGCCTGTTGGCCATAGTTAACGCTTCTGGATCAATGATCTTGCGGAGGTGAAGCCATGTTCAACTGGCTCAAGACTGCCATTCTGATGGCAGCCATCATGGCGCTGTTCGGCATCGTTGGCGGCATAATCGGTGGCAAATCGGGCATGTTGCTGGCGCTGGTGTTCGGTGGTGCGATGAACCTGTTTTCCTACTGGTTCTCCGACAGCATGGTGCTGAAGATGTACAACGCCCAGCAGGTGGACGAAACCAGCGCCCCGCAGTTCTACACCATGATCCGCGACCTGGCCGGCAAGGCCGGCCTGCCCATGCCCAAGGTGTACATTATCGACGAGGCGCAGCCGAACGCCTTTGCTACCGGGCGCAACCCGGAGCATGCGGCGGTGGCGGCGACGACCGGCATCATCCAGCTACTTTCGGTGCGCGAACTGCGTGGCGTAATGGCGCATGAACTGGCACATGTTCAGCATCGTGACATCCTGATTTCGACCATTTCGGCGACCATGGCCGGTGCCATTTCGGCCTTGGCCAACTTTGCAATGTTTTTCGGCGGGCGCGATGAGGAGGGGCGTACGGTCAATCCGCTGGTCGGCATTCTGGTAGCAGTTCTGGCGCCGCTGGCTGCCAGCCTGATCCAGATGGCTATTTCCCGGGCGCGCGAATTCGAGGCCGATGCTGGTGGGGCGGCGATCAGCCGCGATCCCAATGCCCTGGCCGATGCTCTGGGCAAGATTCGGATGTATGCCGAAGGTCGCGTTCCGATGGGACCAGCCGAAGCACACCCAGAAACCGCGCAGATGATGATCATGAATCCTCTGTCTGGCGAGGGTCTGCGCGGCCTGTTCTCGACCCATCCACCGACCGAGGAACGCATTGCCCGGCTGCGGGCAATGCACTGATTCGATTCAGGCAGCAGCGAAATGGGTGGGCGGTAGCGTACCGACCACGGCGAGACTGGGTTTTTCGCCGACCTTCTGATGGCGGAGCGTTAGGTAACGCAGAGAGGTGACACGCAGGAAGGAGGCGAAGTTTTCGACTTCCCCTCGGAACTCCTCGATTTCGTCGTACAGCTTGGCGATCAATTGATTAGTCGTCATACCCTCATTGCCGGCGAGTTCGGCGAGGATATCCCAGAACAGATTTTCCAGGCGGATCTTGGTGACGACACCGTGGATACGCACTGACCGGGCGCGCGATTCGTAGAGCATCGGATCGGCCTTGACGTAAATCTCGCACATAAGGGTCTCCTGCGAGGGACAGGTTGCTTGCCAGCCCCTTTTCAGCATATTAAAGGGCGATGCGCGTTCCGAGCAGAGTCAGAAATTTGGCCAGCCAGTCAGGATGGGCTGGCCAGGCAGGCGCGGTGACCAGATTGCCGTCGACATGGGCTTGGTTGACCGGAATGTCGGCGTAGCGACCGCCCGCGAGGCGGACTTCTGGAGCGCAGGCAGGGTAGGCGCTGCACGAGCGGCCATTCAGCACACCGGCTGCTGCCAGTAACTGGGCGCCGTGGCAGATGGCGGCAATCGGTTTTTGCATGCTCGCAAAATGTTGAACCATGGTCAGCACCTCGGGATTCAGGCGCAGGTATTCCGGAGCGCGGCCTCCGGGAATGACGAGAGCGTCGTAATCCTCGGCCTTGATAGCGGCGAAGTCGGCATTCAAGGTGAAGTTGTGGCCTGGTTTTTCGCTGTAGGTCTGGTCGCCTTCGAAGTCGTGCACGGCGGTACGGACGAGCTCGCCAGTCTTTTTGCCCGGGCAGACGGCATGGACGGTGTGGCCGACCATGAGCAACGCCTGGAAGGGCACCATGGTTTCGTAATCTTCGGTGTAGTCACCAGTCAGCATCAGGATTTTCTGGGCAGCCATATTGTCTCCGGTATCGTCGAGTGCGCCGGCGGAATTGCTGGCAGCATACGGCGTATTGTGGAGAGAATCGAGGCACGGTGGGTAGCATCCGGCTGCTACGGGAAGCCGAGACTGCCGCGTTGAATTTCGCGTTTTTCGATCCGGCCGGGAGCGAACCGAGCGATAGTTTCCTCGAACAGGGCTTGGGCTCGGGTGCTGTTGTCACCACTGAAATTGCAGACGTAGATGTCGAGCGCAACGGCCTGAATTTCTGGCCAAGTGTGAAGCGCGAGATGCGATTCGGCGAGGACAACGGTGCCGGTGACCCCGGCGGGCAGATTCTGGGCGTCACGAAAGGCATGGAACAGCTGACCAACGACGGTTAGACCGTAGCGCCGGCAGGCATCGACGCAATAGCTTTCCAGTGCGGGGGCGTCAAGCAGACGGGTCGGGGTGCAGCGGCAATCGTGCAGGTCGGCGATCAGGTGCAGTCCATTCATGACATCACTCTATGGTGTTCCATGTGACATGGTGTTGCCGAAAATGCCATTGAGCAGGCGACCAAGGCGGTAGCCGGCTTCAACCAAGCGGCGGTTCGCCATGTCACGGCTGGCGCGATGGAAATCCTCGCTGATGATAGGCAACAGGCTACCCTGTTTTCCCGGATAGGTGGCTGGCAGCAAATCATGACTTTCCTTGCGCCACAAGCTGACGCTGCCTTGCTCCGGCGCCGGATAACGCGCCAGTAGGTGGCTGGCAACGTCGTCCAGACGCCGGCCGCGCAGCCACGGCGGGCCGGGCAGGTCGTCCCAGTATAGATGCAGGCTGCTGAAGGGTAGACGCTTGTTGAAGGGATTTTCGATCTCGACTTGGTTGCCGCCTTCGTCGCCATGTCGACCAACATGAAGCGGCTGATGGATGTCACCGACCAGATGCAGCAACCAGGGCAGGGCATAGCTGATTTGTTCGGTGTTGCGGCTGGTTTTCAGCAACTTGGCCAGGCGTTCGATCTGCTGGTCTAGTTCGCCACTTTGCACCTTGCCGGTTACATCCAGATCGACGTAATGCCAACGCTTGTGGCGGGCCGTATCGGCGAAGCCTGGTAGGGCTGGGGTCGGCGGTTCGTGATCCTCGTCATAGAAACGTGGGTCATTCCGGATGTCGTCCGGCCAGGTAGCTGCCTCGGCGAACAGGTCGCCAGCGTCAGATGAACGGGCACTGGCCAGCCAACGGCCATGATCAGGGTGTCGGGCGAGGGCGATATTGATGGCCTCGCGGACCGGCGGCGACAGTTGCTGCCAGGCGATGACCGCGACCAAACGGTGGCCAGCGGCATTCCAAGCATGGGCGGGCAGGGCGAGGGCAAAGAAAAGTAGGGTAGTGAGGAAACGATACATTGGCCCATTATGCCGCGTGCGATAATCGCAGCCTATGTCCAGACTGCCTTTCAATTCCCTCGCCTACGCCCTGTTGCAGGCTGCTCGTATCGACGCCGCT
>JAGWUW010000329.1 GCA_028868235.1 Betaproteobacteria bacterium
CTATCGGCCGTTGAAGCAGCACGAACTGGAGGCGATGGACCCCTACGTGGCTGAAACAAGGCAGGTGCTGAGCGGCAAATGAAATTCGCTTCGCCGCTGCGCTCGGTCCGCAGTCAATTGCTAATCGTTGCCATCGTCATCGAGGCGGTGATGCTGAGCCTGCTGGTGGCGAACAGCCTCCGTCTGCTGACCACGCACATGGGGCAGCAGGCGCAGCAGCACGTCGAGGAAATCGCCCCCGTCCTCATCGCCGCTATCGTTGCACCGCTTGCCCAGCGTGATGATGCCACCGTGCAAGCGGTGCTCGACGAAAGCACCAAGGTCGGCGGGATCGATTATGTCGCCGTCGCCAACAGGGAGGGCCGATTGGTCGCCAATAGCGGGTGGCCGGCCGGTAAGCCGCTTCCTGCACCCGATCCGGCGCTGGAGTTGTTGTACAGCCGGAAAGGCAAGGCGCGCTATGACGTCGCAGTGCCGATCGAGGCATATGGCCAGAAAATGGGCGCCCTGCACATCGGTATCGACCTTTCGCAAATCCGCACTGCGCATGATCAACTCTTTACCCAGGGTATTGGCATCGCTCTGGTCGAGATGTTGTTCTCTGCCGGCTTGATGGCCCTGCTCGGCTATTTCCTGACCCGCCATCTGGGTGACCTGACCCGGGCCAGCGAAGCGGTGGCCGCCGGTAACCTGACACCGCCGCCGGTGCCCGAAGGCAAGGACGACGTCGGCCGCTTGGGGGCAGCCTTCAATGCCATGTCGCGCGCTGTCAGCGAACGGATCCACGAATTGACTGCCGCCCGTGACGAACAGGCCCGCCTGGCGCGCAGCGCCGAACTCGCCGCGCAGGCCAAGACTGCCTTCCTGGCGACCATGAGTCACGAAATCCGTACCCCGATGAACGGTATTCTCGGTATGACGGAATTGGCGCTGAAGACCGAGTTGACCGAGGAGCAGCGGGAATACCTGACTTGGGTGAAATCCTCCGGCGACCATCTGTTGCGGGTACTCAACGACATTCTCGATTTTTCCAAATTTAATGCCGGACAACTGGTGCTGGAAAAGACTCCTCTCGATCTGGCCGCCATTCTCGACAGCATCGTCAGCCTCTATACCACCGTTGCCGGCAACAAGAATTTGCAGCTCTACTGGGCAGCCGACAGCGAAATCCCGGATCATCTGCTTGGCGATCCGGTGCGTATCCAGCAGGTGCTGAATAATTTGATTTCCAATGCCATCAAGTTTACCGAGCACGGCGAAGTCGCGATTCGTGTCCGCTGCCAGCCGGAAGCGGCGGATAGCCAGCACTGGCGCGTCCAGCTGAGCGTCATCGATACTGGCATCGGCATCCCGGTTGACAAGCAGACCACCATTTTCGATCCGTTTGCTCAGGCCGAGGACTGGACGACACGCAAATACGGCGGCACCGGCCTGGGTTTGTCCATCGTCGACCGCCTCGTTCGCATGATGCAGGGCAGTATCCATCTCGAGAGCACCCCCGGCCAGGGTTCCCGTTTTGTCGTCGACATCCGGCTTGAGCGTAGCGAAAAGGAGCGTCCGGAAGCGCCCGGACTTGACCAGGAGCTTGCCAAGCGCACCCTTTCGGGCAAACGTATCCTGCTTGTCGAGGATACCCCGGTCAATCAACGGATTGCCGAGAGGCTGCTGCTGCGCTACGGCTGCCTGGTCACCATTGCCGCCGATGGTGTGCAGGCCTTGGTGGCCGTCGAGCGCCAAGCCTTCGACCTGATCCTGATGGACATGCAGATGCCGGAAATGGATGGCTTGGAAGCGACCCGCCGCTTACGCCTGCGGGAACACGAGCGCCAACTGCCGCATACGCCGATTCTGGCCATAACCGCCAATGCCATGTCCGATGATCGCGACCAGTGCATGGCCGCGGGCATGGACGATTTTGTCGCCAAGCCTTTCCGGGCCGACGAGGTTATTGCAGCCGTCTCCCGTCACCTCGACATGTCTCGTACCTAGCCTCGCTTGGCTGTTTTAGCGGATTGTCTCTGGCGCATCCAGTCTGGCGGTCATTGTCGGTGCGGTTTCCAGTATCCCAGCCCTTCGCTTGAGGTCAGCCAGAACTTGGGCAGAACTCGCGCGCGAGGCGGCCAGTTGCTCGCGCAGGTCCCGCTCCTCGATCAAGGCCAGCGCTTGCTGGCGCCAGGCAACTAGCTTGGGATCGTGTTCATGGTGCAGGTGGTACTGGCGATGCATCGTGAACCAGCGATGCGCTTCCGTTTCGTCGGCCAGGACGCCTTGTCCGGTCTGATACATCAGGCCGATCTGGATCTGTGAAATCCTGTCCCCCTGCTCGGCCGCTTTCCGGTACCAGTAGAGTGCCTTGGTATAGTCGAGCGCGACGCCATCGCCATACTGGTGGATTACCGCCAAATTGTAAGCAGCGTCGACATTTCCTCGGGCTGCCCAAGACTGCCAAATGGTCACGGCATGCGCGGTGTCACCTCCCTTGTGCGCCTTGGCGGCAACGCGCAGGTCGTCGTCGGCCGGGGAGGCGCCTACGGCCATGGCGGCAAGCGAGAGACTGAGAACCAGACTCAGGCGGGACAGTAATCGGAACATGGGGCATATCTCCAGAAAATGCACATGGCCGGCTTCGTCGAAGGGGGCTCCTCGGCTACCCGGATAGCTGCTGCATCGTATGGCCAGACCACGCTTTGTGGAATTAGACAAATTGCCGCGCGACAATTTGCCGCATTCCCAACACCTGTTCCGCCGCGGAAAATCAGCCCCCGCTTAAATACCAATAATTCAGGGAGAGCATCATGGGGTACCGCATCCGTCCGCTGAAGGCCGCAATGGCTGTCGCGTTTTCGTCGCTTGCCTGGCAGCAGGTTCTTGCGCAAACAACGCTCAATGAGGTGGTGGTCAATGCGGAGCGAATCCGCGATGCCGCTACGCCACAGCAAATCGGCGCAGCCGAAATCGCCGCACAGCATGCCATTACCCGTGATACTGCCGCCCTGCTGCGCGACGTACCGGGTGTCAGCCTCTACGGCGCTGGCGGTGTGTCCAGTCTGCCCGTTATTCACGGCCTGGCCGACGACCGGCTGCGCATCTCGGTTGATGGCATGGATTTCATCGCCTCTTGCCCGAATCACATGAACCCACCGCTTTCCTACCTGGATCCGACCAATGTTGCGAAGATCAAGGTTTTTGCCGGCATTGTGCCGGTGAGCGTCGGCGGCGACAGCATCGGCGGCGCCATCGTCGCCGAGACCGCGCCGCCGCAGTTTGCTGCCCCCGGTCAG
>JAGWUW010000330.1 GCA_028868235.1 Betaproteobacteria bacterium
TGGAAGATCGCCATGACGGCAATCCATCTACGCCATGAGCGCCACGTCGGCACGACGTATAAGCGCGCCCTCCCATGATAAAATCCTGCTCGGGACTATCCGGTATCAGACTGTCTCGACGACTCTACAGCATTGGAAGCCACTCGATATTATCATCGGCGCATCACCTCTCAATGGAGACTTTCGATGCGCAAACCTCGTGACTTCGATTCGGAGCTGAAGGCGCTCGCCGACAAAGCGAGGCAACTCAAAGAACGCCGCGTGCAGCAACTTGGCGAGCTGGTGATTGCGACCGGAGCCGATGCGACCGATGCGGAAACGCTGGCCGGTGCGCTGCTCGTCATTGCGGAAAGCAGCGATGCCCAAAAGAAGGAGGCGTGGCGCAAGCGTGGCGCAGCCTTCTTTCAGAACAAGGCGCGCAAGCGTGGCGACGGAACTCAGGGCCAGCCGGATGGCACTCTCCCGCTTGATGGCGGCGCGGCATCGGCTTGAGGCACGAAAGGCGCGAACTGACATGCGCGAATGGCAGGTCAAAAGGCGCGAACGCACGCGGCAACTGATCGAACTGGGCGGCCTGGTCGTGAAGGCTGGGCTGGTGGAACTCGCCGATGATGATCGCGCGACGCTTTACGGCGCGTTCCTTACTGTCGCTGGCAAGCTGCGTGGCGAGGATCGCGATCAGGCGCTCATGCTGTGGAAGCGCAAGGGGAAAAGAGCGTTTGAGGCTGAGCAATGATAGAAAATCACTGCCACATACATCGGCCCGCTGCCTATCGTTTGCTGGCCGATTTCTGGCGTCGCGCATCAATCACCACGATCTCAGAGGCCCGCTCGCCACGAGCCTCAGCATCCGCTTTCATTTTTTCGATCGTACGGAGCTTTCTACCCATGCCACCAATATCCATGACGACGAAGATGCCAGCTTTGGTCGTCGCCGCCTTTTTGTAGGCTTCGAGCTGGGTCTTGTAGCCATGCACAACGGAGCCTTTGGAGAGCTTTAGCTCTACGAGAACACGTCCGCTGAAGCCGGTCGAGAATTTGAAATCGACCGGCCCGCCACCCGAGTTGGTCTCTGGTGAGATGTCGACGTCGTTAACCGCACACATGACGTTCGCTACGGCGAAAAAGAGTAGCTGGCTTGCTCGTTCGTGCCGGGGAGTAGTGCCGTTCCACAGCAGCTCCCACATATTGTTGTCCTCGACCATTGCTTGGAACCGCGCGATGATTTCGTTCACAGTCTGCTCAAGTGCATTCCCGTCGTTCGTCGCTGGCTTCTTCAGCATTCCTACAAACGGCGTCGGGTCTTCGCTCAAGACGCGTCGGAACTGGTAATAGCCGTCAAGGTCTGCCTTTTCGTCGTAGCTTTCCGACGCAACGGCGACCGCATCGATAAGTTTGCGCAGCAGAGTTCGCGATGAGAATACAACGCGGCGCAGGGCCGCCTTTTTCTGTGATACGCTTGCCTTGGCGATGTTTCCGAACATCTGATTTACGGCATCTCGGATTTCCCGCACCTCCATGACAACCCGGCTCACGTCGGACCAGTCGGCTGCAAGAGGCAAATCACGCAAGATATCTCGGGGAACGAGGAGCACCGGCGCGCCTGCATGATAGGGATTCACTGGGAGCTTGCGATCCGAGTATTTGGGACCAAACTGTTGGACCGAAACGCCGTTGGCGACGCAGAATTCTTCGGTGATCTGGCTGAGTGCCGGCAACAGAAAGTTAGTTGTCATGTCGCTGAGCGTGTCGGGACCAACGCCCTCTTCGAACAAGCCCATGAGGGGGATCATGTTTGGGTTTTTCTCTCCGAGAGTAATGATCTCCTTGGCGGTGCGCAGTATGCCATTGCGGAGCTTGGGCGGGCGTGAACTGCCGCTCGTACCTGCTGCGCCATAGCCAAGGCTGGTCTCAGGACGCTCATCAAGATTAAGCGCTCGATATGCGCCCTTCCATGCGACATCCCCCTCGGCAGCTGAGATATCGAGAAGGCCGATCACATTCTCAAAGCTCGCTTCGACGGCTTTGCGCCCCTCCTTTTTGATCACGGCGTTCTGGCTTTTCCACAAGAGTAGTGGATCAATGAATAGCTTGGTGTCGCTGTTCAGAATCGGGTCTAGTAGCTTTGCCGAGTTCAGCGCATTCGCCGACAACCCGAAGCGGCTGGAAAACAGAACAGGATGTACCAGACTTTTGCGCGCTGCCACGACGAACTCCGCTCTTGTTTTCGTGCTTGGAGATCATGCTGAGGAGATTAATAGAAATCAGCACGGCCATAATGACACGGTGCGCTACTTCATCACGGAAGCAATAACTTCTCAAGTACGTCGGCCAGTTCGCGCCGCTTGTCGGCGGGAAGCCTGTCCAGATTGCGCTGTTTCCACAGGACGGCGGGCCAGTGCTGGGCTTCCGGTATCCCGAGAAGTTTCCAATCCGGTTCGCCGCGCTTGAACCCGACAAGGAAATGCCGATGCGCGTCGGGCATGTCGGCGACCATCGCGGCGATGATTGTTTCACGCGCGGCTTCAAGATCGGCAAGGGCAACAGGTTCCTGCGTCATACCGACAAACCCCCGTGCAAATTCCTCCACCAGTGGCTTGCTGGTCGGTTCCAGGACTTCGGCCATCGGGCGATTATGGCTGATAAGATAGACAAGGAATGCGTGCCGCAGTTCGTTGCTGATGCCTTCGCGTGCCAACAGGTCGCGTACGTCGAAAAGATCGCGCGGATGCTGGCGGTCGAGCGCTGCCACGATCTTACCCGCATAGAGGTCGGCGAAGGACACAACCTGCATTTCAGCAAAGCCAAAGGCGTCTTCCACGGTCGGCACTACGGCCATCACCACTGGATCATAGACGGTGCCGCGCAGCACCGGTGTAATCTCGATCTTGATCTGCACTTCCCCAGCACGGACGATCAGCTTCGTGACAATTTTCTCGTCAGCCGAGCGGGAAGGGTTGACCTTCGCGCCGGGGACTCCGGACTCGATCCGTTCCTTGATCCGCAGCATGGCTGCGTCGATTGCGGCAAGCGATGTGGTGCGATCCTCGACGGGTAGATATGTCAGGTCGATGTCCACCGACAGGCGCGGCATGTCGCGCACGAACAGGTTGATTGCCGTGCCGCCCTTGAGCGCAAACGCCTCTTCCGTCGCCACGAAAGGAATGGTGCGAATGAGAAGTGCGACCTGCTGCCGGTAGGTGTCGAGAAAGGCCATGAATTCACTGGCCTCCCAGATCGGACGGCACGGTTATATGGTAAGTGGGGTC
>JAGWUW010000331.1 GCA_028868235.1 Betaproteobacteria bacterium
TCCACCAGCACCACATCGAGCAGCACATCAAGCTCGTTGAGCGCCACCCCGACGACGACGACCACGACCACCGCGTCGTCGTCTGGCAGCACCACCGCGACGTCGAGTACCACAACGACCACGACGGTTGTCAATACTCAACTCAGCGTGTCGGTTGCCAGCGGAGGTTCCACCGGGGCCGTGACTGCGTCAGCCGGAGGCATCAACTGCGGCACGACCTGCAGCGCAACCTTCACTGCCAGTGACAGCGTGACGCTGACAGCCTCGCCCAGCGCAGGCTATTCGTTCTCCAGTTGGTCTGGCGCCTGTGCCGGCGTAACAGCCGCAACCTGCACGATCAGCATGTCGACCAACCAGACCGCAGCGGCGACGTTCACCGTTACGCCGGTGTCCGTGGCTGGCGCGCCCCAAGTGCTCTACACCGACATCCTTTCTGGCCCGAACACCGGCGGCGAAAACGGCAAGGGTATCTATTTGTCGATCTTCGGCAAGAACTTCGGCACCACCGGTCTGGGTAGCGCTGTCAAGGTCTACATCAACAACGTTGAAGTCGATAACTACCGCTACCAGGGCCTATCGAAGGGGCGCACCGATATCCAGCAACTGACCGTGCAAATCGGCGCGCTAGGCAACCCCACCGCAGGCACAGCCCTGCCGATCAAGGTGGTGGTCAACGGCGTGGCATCGAACACCGACAAGACATTCATGGTCAACCCGGGTCGTATTCTTTTCGTCGATAACGTTGCGGGCAACGACTCCACCGCTGCCGCCGGAGACATCACCAAGCCCTATCGCTACGTACAGACGCCGGCTCTTTACACCGGCGGCGCCTGGCCGACCGCCCGCGCTGGCGATTTCATCGTGATGCGCGGCCATGGCACTTCGGCTCCGTGGACTGATGTCGGCTTCGAGAAGTACTTCATGCGGTTCCGCGACAAGTCGGGCAGCGCCCCGACGGGCGCATCGGGCACCGGCCCGATCGTGGTGATGGGCTATCCGAATGAAGACGTGTACATCCGTGGCCTACTGGCCAACGGCATGACCGCTGGTTGCATGTCCGGCGTGAATGGTCAGTCCTGGACGGGAATGGGTCAATGGGTTGGCCTGACCAACCTGCGCATCGACTGCGAGGGCTACGATGGCCCCATCAGCCAGCAGATCTGGGGTCATAACTGGCGCGTGGTCAACAACGACCTGAGCGCTTCCACCGCCCCGCGCACCGGCTCGAGCATTCCTCGCATGGCCGGCATCACGGGCAACGGTAACAATTCGGTCTGGCTAGGCAACCACATTCACGACATCCAGGGCAGCAGCGGCGAGTGCCACGGCATCTACATCGACGGTGACGGCTCCTACGAGATTGCCTACAACAACGTTCACAACATCCGCGATGGCAACGGCATCAACCTGTACGCCAACGGCGGCAACGGCTCGGACGTGATCAACAACGTCAACCTGCACCACAACGTGTTCCACGATGTGTCGAAGCACGGCATCAATATCGCCGATGGCTCGAAGGCTGGCTTCAAGGTCTGGAACAACGTGGTCTACAACGTGGCCTACGCCGCAGTCCGCTTCAACACGACCGACCTGACTGGCGCGAAGATCTTCAACAACACGTTCTACAACACCTACACATCCTACGACCCCAAGAACCCGAGCTCCTACGGAGCCATCACCAACGACTGGAACCTGCCTTCTGGCGCACTGGACATCGAGAACAACATCTTCTCGGTGGCTAGCGGCTCGCCCTACAACTCGGGCTCCAATGGTGTCCCGAGCAGCGCCGGCACCATCGCCCACAATCTGTGGTTCAACGGTTCCGACACCACCGGGTTCGACAGCGCACCAGTGGCGGGCAACCCGAAGTTCGTGACGGCCGGCTCCGACTTCCACTTGCAATCGGGTAGCCCGGCTATCGGCGTGGGAGTGGCGACATCGGCGGTAACTTCGCTGGTGACCACCGACTACGACGCGAAATCGCGCAGCTCGACGATGGATCTGGGTGCCTTGAAATACTGATTCATCCGGCCTCCCTCTGAAAAGCCCACCACGCGGTGGGCTTTTTCATTTCCGAAAGCGCGAGGGGGCGCCCACCGGACGACGCCGGCCGGGCCGCGCAACCGTGGCGGGTTCGGACGCGTCAGCAACCGGAGGGTGCCGCGCGGGGCTCTGTTGCTGTTGTGCCTGCTGCTCCAGGTGCCGCAGCATGGTCGAGCCGGCAATGGCGACGACCGCCAAGAAATACAGACTCCAGTCCCACGGCTTGGCGTCCAGCAGCGCCCGAAACATGATGCTGGGCAACGCGATGCGAGTTGCCATGCGAATGCCATCGATGGGAGCCGAAATGACGGTAGACGACTTCCAGCTTGCCTCGCGCCACGTACGTCGCAAGATCAAATAGAACGCCCAGAAGCCCAGCAGGCCGGACGTCGCCACCACCTCGATGTAGGTGTTGTGCGAGTTCTTGCCCCGGTTGTCGTGGCTGATTTCGGTGTAATCAGGAGCGTGCTCCCCAAAACTGCGACTGCCCACGCCCAGCAAGGGCCTGTCTTTCACCATGGCCCACCCGGCTCGCCACAACTCCTCGCGCGACTCTTGCGCATCTTCGGCGGTGTAGTTGTCGCCTTGGTTTTCGGCACGCTTGGCCCATTGATAGCCGATGGCGGCCGCGCCGAACATGATGAGCAGCGGTATCAAGATACGCCGAGTCTTTTTCCCGGTCGTCCACATCACGATGAACGCCAATTCGAGCAGCAGCGCCAGCACGCCGCCTCGCGACAGCGATAAAAACACCCCCAGGATGCAGGCTAGGACACTCGCGCCCAAAAATGCTCGGCGAATAAATGAGGACTCGAACCGCAAAAAGCAGGTCAGAAACGGCAGTATCTGAATGATGATGAAGGTGTAGTCGTTATGGTTCTCGTACATGCCGTAGGCGCCAGCCCGCCCGCCAATGGCGTTAGGCAAGCCTGCGAACACCGCATAAATGCCGAAGGCCACGATGAACATTCCGCCTACCAGCGCACCCCATATATACCTTCGCAACGAAGCCTCGTCAGTGATCGTGCTGACTGAAACGACAATAAATAACGGATAAACAATCCAGAACCCGATTTCTGAAAATATCTCCGAAACCCCGCCACGGTAATGAGACAGCCCTTGAATAACCGTGAACAGAACTACAGCCTTCAATATAGGATGAAGAAGCGCAGCCACCCTTGGATAGTCGGCCCGGTGGCCAAGACTTGAAACCAAGA